>NZ_PYHV01000033.1:0-11737 GCF_004766475.1 Pseudoalteromonas sp. KS88 | reverse complement strand
TACTCTATACATGTCGCAATATACAAGAGTTAAAACGACTCGTTGAAGAGTCAATATTCATATACAATGAAATACGACCGCATTTGAGTTTGGGAATGGAAACACCAAATCAAGTGCATAAAAAAGACCTGGCGCTTTCACACCAAGTCTCTCATTAAAACCGTCAACCTATTTCAGGACGGGACATTTTTTATTTATTAACTGTGGTATTTCTCACAGGCCTCTAGCGTGTTTTCAATCAGGCTTGCAACCGTCATTGGCCCAACACCACCAGGTACAGGCGTAATGAAGTGTGCTTTTTGTTCAGCTATATCATACTGTACATCACCCACTAGTTTGCCCGTATCTAAGCGGTTAATACCGACATCGATAACCATCGCACCTTCTTTAACCCAGTCACCCGGTATAAACTCAGGTTTACCTACCGCAACTACCAGCAAATCAGCACGGCGCACATGCGTCTCTAAATCTTGAGTAAATTTATGGCACACCGTTGTAGTACAACCTGCAAGTAATAACTCTAATGCCATCGGGCGGCCAACGATATTTGATGCACCAACAACTACAGCGTGCATTCCTTTATATTTAACGCCTGTTGAGTCAAGTAATGTGATAATCCCTTTAGGTGTACAAGGGCGTAATGCAGGCATACGCTGTGCTAAACGGCCGATATTGTAAGGGTGAAAACCATCCACATCTTTTAATGGCGTAATACGCTCAAGAATTTTTTCTGCATCAAGGCCTTCAGGTAAAGGTAATTGAACTAAAATACCGTCTACTGTTTTATCATTATTTAGCTCATCGACTAGATCTAACAGTGCTTGCTCTGATGTATCAGCAGGTAAATCAAATGATTTTGATACAAAACCAACTTCTTCACAGGCTTTGCGCTTTGAACCAACATAGACTTGACTCGCAGGGTCCTGTCCTACAAGTACAACCGCAAGCCCCGGAGCACGTAATCCATTTGCTACTCGTTCACTTACTTTCTCTGCTACTGCACTTCGTACTTGTTTAGCTATTGCCTTACCATCGATGATGTTTGCCGTCATGGGTGACCTTTAATTAGGGTTAGTTAACTTGAAACCGATACATAGCAAGAAACAATCGTTTTTTAAGGGGTAAACGAGACTGGCTTTAACCAGCACTGTTTGTCTTGCTATTTAGTCTGTCTATTTTCGCAGAAAAGCACCAAAGCGCCAAGTTGCTTTTTTTAGATATGCAGCACAATTAAATAAAACAGTTGAAATTTTAGCTTATTTTTACAATATTTAGGCATTGTGAACTAAAAATGACCGATTGATTTATTTTCTTAAAAAAAGGTTTGACCTAATCCAGTCAAATCACTATTATGCACCCCGTTGTCAACGAGGTCACTCGCAGACAATAGTAAGCATCGGCGATTAGCGCAGTTTGGTAGCGCACTTGGTTTGGGTCCAAGGGGTCGCAGGTTCAAATCCTGCATCGCCGACCACTTTTTAAATTTTTAAAGTGTAGCAAGATTGGTTTGGGTATACCCAATTCAGTCGCAGGTTTAATTTCTGCATTGTTGATCACTTTTTAAATAAAGTAGCTTATTGGTTTGCTATGAAGTTTTCGATGCGCCCATAGCTCAGCTGGATAGAGCAACGCCCTTCTAAGGCGTCGGTCGAAGGTTCGAATCCTTCTGGGTGCGCCATTTCGAAAACAAGTAAATGCCGTGGTGATTGTAGCTCAGTTGGTAGAGCCCCGGATTGTGATTCCGGTTGTCGTGGGTTCGAGCCCCATCAGTCACCCCAATTTACAAAAAAAGAATATCGGCGATTAGCGCAGTTTGGTAGCGCACTTGGTTTGGGTCCAAGGGGTCGCAGGTTCAAATCCTGCATCGCCGACCACTTTCTTTAGGAAATGGTCTTAAATTCTCAGTTTAAGTGTTCACAGAAAAAAAGAAGTTAATTCTTCATATATCGGCGATTAGCGCAGTTTGGTAGCGCACTTGGTTTGGGTCCAAGGGGTCGCAGGTTCAAATCCTGCATCGCCGACCACTTTCTTTACCTCTAAAGTTAAGTGATATTAAATTTATAATTTCTTCAAAACACAAATAATAAAAATTCTTCATACTATATTTTATAAAACCATTTCATTATTTTTATTCAAAAAATCAAATGCGCTTAAAAATTGCTATCTAAAACGCCTGTTTTTTATCCTATCACCTTTTATAATGCGCTATCTAACCAAATAATTGCCCCCTAGACTCGACTATCATAAATATTAGGTTATAATGCCGCGTCTATTGTTTAACATAGTGCCCGAAGGGCAGAGCAGCATTGGTATCTTATAGTGGAGATGGGGTTGATAAGTCATTAAATGACTTTGAACGTGCCAAAACGCATAGTGATCACCGTGTTTGTAAGGAAGGCGAACAGTCGCCAAAATTGAAGATTGAGGTAAATCATGCAAGTTTCTGTTGAGACGACTCAAGGCCTTGAGCGCCGTCTGACCATCACCGTTCCTGCAGAGAACGTTGAGACCGAAGTAAAAAAACGCTTACAACAACTGTCTAAAACCCAGCGTATTGATGGTTTCCGTCCAGGTAAAGTACCAACGTCTGTAATCAACAAACGTTATGGTGGCGCAGTGCGTCAAGAAGTTGCTGGTGAACTAATGCAGCGTAACTTCTACGAAGCAATCGTAGCTGAAAAAATCAACCCAGCAGGTACACCTACTTTCGCTCCTAAAGCGTTAGAAGCTGGCAAAGATTTAGAATTCTCTGCAACATTTGAAGTTTACCCTGAAGTTGAAGTTCAAGGTTTAGACAAGATTGCTGTAGAAAAACCAGCTGTTACCGTAACTGACGAAGATTTAGCTAACATGCTAGAAACACTTCGTAAGCAACATGCTGAATGGGCTGATGTTGATGCTGCTGCTGGCGAAAATGACCGTGTAACGGTTGACTTCGAAGGCAAAATCGATGGTGAAGTATTTGAAGGCGGTAAGGCTGAAGACTTCCCACTAGAACTTGGCCAAGGTCGTATGATCCCAGGTTTTGAAGATAACATCGTAGGTAAAAAAGCAGGCGAAGAAGTTGTTGCTGATGTAACGTTCCCTGAAGATTACCATGCTGAAAATCTTAAAGGTAAAGCAGCTCAATTCACTATCACTGTGAAGAAAGTTGAAGCACAAGAACTTCCTGAACTTAGCGAAGAATTCGCAACTAAATTCGGTGTATCTGAAGGTGGCGTTGACGCACTTAAAGAAGAAGTTAAAAAGAACATGACACGTGAACTTGACCAAGCGGTTAAAGCTAACGTGAAAGACCAAGCTATCAAAGGTCTTTTAGCTAACAATGAAATTGATGTGCCTAAAGCGTTAGTAGATCAAGAAATTGATGCACTACGTCAGCAAGCAGCACAACGTTTTGGTGGCGACGCTAAAAACATGCCTGAGCTTCCAGCTGAACTGTTCCATGAGCAAGCTGTAACGCGCGTTAAAACTGGCCTTCTACTAGGCGAAGTAATTAAAGCGAACGAGATCAAAGTAGATGACGCTAAAGTTGAAGCGTTAATCGCTAATGTTGCATCAGCATACGAAGATCCAACTGAAGTAGTAGAATACTACAAAGCAAATGATCAACTTATGCAGCAAATGCGTAATGTAGCAATGGAAGAGCAAGCAGTTGAAGCTATTTTAGCAAAAGCAACCGTGTCTGACGTTGAAAAAGCATTTGATGACATCATGAATCCACAGCAAGGTGCTTAATAAGTCATTGACTTAAGTCCTCGCTAACGATTAAATGGCTCGTGTTACTCTGTATTATACAGCGTGCCCGAGCCATTTTAGTTTGTGGCCTTCAATTTTGCCAAAAAGATAACTATGCTTTTCATAAAATAAGACAAGTATAAGCGCATAAGGAATAGAATAAGTATGAATAACACTGGTATTACAGATCCTCTAAATGCATTAGTTCCAATGGTTGTTGAACAGACAGCAAAAGGCGAGCGCTCGTATGATATTTATTCGAGACTATTAAAAGAGAGAATCATTTTTTTAACGGGTCAAGTTGAAGATAACATGGCAAATCTAATCTTAGCGCAAATGCTATTTTTAGAATCTGAAAACCCTGATAAAGATATCTTTTTATACATAAATTCACCGGGCGGTTCAGTAACTGCAGGTATGGCTATTTACGATACAATGAATTTTATTAAGCCAGATGTAAGCACTATCTGTGTTGGCCAAGCGGCTAGCATGGGGGCATTCTTACTAACAGCTGGTGCAAAAGGTAAGCGTTACTGCTTGCCTAATTCACGTGTGATGATTCATCAACCATTAGGTGGTTTCCAAGGTCAAGCGTCTGACTTTGAAATACACGCCAAAGAAATCCTGTCTATTAAAGACAAGCTTAACCGTTTAATGTCAGAGCATACAGGTCAGCCATTAGACATTATTTCACGTGATACAGATCGTGATAACTTTATGAGCGCTAGCCAAGCTGTTGAATATGGCCTGGTTGATTCAGTGTTCTCGAATCGCGACAGTAAGTAAAAAGTCACTAAGCTAGTATCTCAAGTACTAGCTTAGGTTGATTACACTGTGAAAACCATTATTTTTTGGTATAGTTAAGCGTATTAAAATAGCTGCCACTAATTTTGGCAGCCAACGTATAAGATGAGGTAGCTGAATGTCTGACACTCCTACAGACGGCGACAAAAGTAATAAATTGTTATACTGCTCTTTTTGTGGCAAAAGCCAGCACGAAGTTCGTAAGCTAATTGCAGGCCCTTCAGTATACATTTGTGATGAATGTGTTGAGCTGTGTAACGATATTATCAGGGAAGAAATCAAAGACATTGCGCCAAAGCACAATACGTCTGATAAGCTGCCTGCACCAAAAGAAATTCGTAATCATTTAGATGACTACGTTATTGGTCAGGAGCACGCTAAAAAAGTATTGTCGGTAGCGGTATACAACCACTACAAACGCTTACGTAATCAAAATACAACATCTGATATTGAACTTGGTAAAAGTAACATTTTGCTTATCGGCCCAACAGGTAGTGGTAAAACATTATTGGCAGAGACATTAGCACGCTTACTTGATGTACCATTTACAATGGCAGATGCAACGACACTAACCGAAGCCGGTTATGTGGGTGAAGATGTTGAAAACATCATTCAAAAGCTATTGCAAAAGTGTGACTACGACGTAGAAAAAGCACAGCGTGGTATCGTCTATATTGATGAAATCGATAAAATTTCACGTAAATCTGATAACCCATCAATTACCCGCGATGTATCAGGTGAAGGTGTACAGCAAGCCTTACTTAAATTAATTGAAGGCACTGTTGCATCAGTACCGCCACAAGGCGGTCGTAAACATCCACAACAAGAATTTTTGCAGGTTGATACCTCTAAAATCTTATTTATATGTGGTGGTGCATTTGCAGGGCTTGATAAAGTAATTGAGCAACGTAGCCATAAAAACACTGGCATAGGCTTCGGTGTTAGCGTTAAAGAGTCGGCTGCGAGTCGCTCTTTGAGTGAAACATTTAAAGACGTAGAACCAGAGGATTTAGTTAAGTACGGTTTGATCCCTGAGTTTATTGGCCGTTTACCTGTTGTTGCTACCTTAACCGAGTTAGACGAAGCTGCATTAGTGCAAATCTTAGATGAGCCTAAAAATGCACTGACTAAGCAGTACAGCGCACTATTTGGTATGGAAGACGTGGAACTTGAGTTTCGTGAAGATGCTTTACGCGCTATTGCTCATAAAGCAATGGAACGTAAAACGGGTGCACGTGGCTTGCGTTCAATTGTTGAAGCCGTACTACTCGATACCATGTATGAACTTCCATCTATGGAAGAAGTCAGCAAAGTGGTTATTGATGAAACGGTTATCAAAGGTGAGTCAGACCCAATTTTGATTTACCAAAGTGCCAGCCAAGATAAAGCTGCATCAGAGTGAAATTTAATCACTAATAATTGAAAAAGGAGCCTAAGGCTCCTTTTTTTATAATTTTTTCTTACAAATGACATAAATTGTTGAACTTTACTTAGGTTATCCCCATATACTTGAGTAATCATTAAAATAAATGAAGAGCGAAGAGAATATAATGACGCTTGAGAGAACAGATCGAGTCGAAATCCCGGTGCTGGCACTGCGCGATGTTGTGGTATACCCGCACATGGTGATCCCGCTTTTTGTAGGCCGCGAAAAATCCATTAAATGCCTTGAAGCGGCAATGGATAAAGACAAACAAATTTTCCTTGTTGCGCAAAAAGACGCAACAGTAGATGAACCAGAGCGAGACGATATCTATCGTGTTGGTACAATTGCCACTGTTTTACAGCTGCTAAAATTGCCTGACGGTACTGTAAAAGTACTGGTAGAAGGTATTCAGCGCGCAAAACTTGAAGATTTCGTTGATAACGAAGATTTCTTTGTAGCGAATGCGCAGTTTATCAGCTCTGAAGAAATAGAAGAGCAAGAACAAGATATTTTTATCAGCAGTGCGATCAGTCAATTTGAAGGCTATGTAAAGCTCAATAAAAAAATTCCACCAGAAGTATTAACCTCTGTAAGTGGTATTGATGAAGCGCCACGTCTTGCTGATACAATGGCTGCACATATGCCATTGAAAGTACCCGAAAAACAAAAAGTGCTTGAAATCGCCGATGTTACTGAACGCCTAGAATACCTAATGGCGTTGATGGAAGGTGAAATAGACTTATTGCAAGTTGAGAAGAAAATTCGTACACGCGTCAAAAAGCAGATGGAAAAATCTCAACGTGAGTATTACCTCAATGAGCAAATGAAGGCTATTCAAAAAGAACTAGGTGAACTTGATGACGTACCCGATGAATTTGAAGCGCTGAAAAAGCGTATTGAAGAGTCAGGTATGAGCAGCGATGCACAAGAAAAAGCCAATTCTGAATTAGCTAAGTTAAAAATGATGTCGCCAATGTCGGCTGAAGCCACTGTTGTGCGCTCATATATTGATACGCTAATTAACGTACCATGGAAAAAACGCTCTAAGGTGAAAAAAGACCTTGCCGGCGCGCAAAAGATTTTAGATAGCGATCATCATGGTCTTGATAAAGTTAAAGAACGCATTATTGAATACCTCGCAGTTCAACAGCGTACTAATAAACTTAAAGGTCCGATCTTGTGTTTAGTGGGTCCTCCTGGTGTTGGTAAAACCTCATTGGGGCAGTCGATTGCTCGCTCAACTGGTCGTAAGTATATTCGTATGGCGCTAGGTGGTGTGCGTGATGAAGCTGAAATACGCGGCCATCGTCGTACTTATATCGGTTCAATGCCAGGTAAACTGATTCAAAATATGAGTAAAGTGGGCGTTAAAAACCCATTATTCTTATTAGATGAAATCGACAAAATGTCGTCTGATATGCGTGGCGACCCAGCATCAGCACTATTGGAAGTTCTTGATCCTGAGCAAAACAGCCATTTTGCGGATCATTACTTAGAAGTTGATTACGACTTATCAGACGTTATGTTTGTTGCTACATCAAATAGCTTTAATATTCCCGGTCCATTATTAGACAGAATGGAAGTAATTCGTTTATCGGGTTACACCGAAGATGAAAAACTAAACATTACTAAAGAACATTTAATTCCAAAGCAAATCAAACGCAATGGTCTTAAAAACAACGAAGTTGTAATAGAAGACAGTGCTATCGTCGGTATTATTCGCTACTACACTCGTGAAGCCGGTGTACGTAACTTAGAACGTGAAGTGTCTAAATTATGCCGTAAAGCTGTAAAGAACATCTTGCTTGAGAAAGAAACAAAAGTAGTCACTATCGATGAGCAAAACTTAGAAGATTTCTTAGGTGTGCAGCGTTTTGATTACGGTAAAGCTGAAGATGGTGACCGCATCGGTCAAGTAACAGGTCTAGCGTGGACAGAAGTAGGCGGCGATTTATTAACAATCGAATGCGCAGCTGTACCAGGTAAAGGCAAGTTAAGTTATACGGGTTCACTGGGTGATGTAATGCAAGAGTCGATTCAAGCGGCGATGACTGTAGTACGTAACCGTGCTGATACCTTCCGTATTAATGATGATTTTTATGAAAAGCGTGACATCCATGTACACGTACCTGAAGGTGCTACACCAAAAGACGGGCCAAGTGCAGGTGCTGCAATGGTCACTGGTTTAGTGTCCAGCTTAACGGGTAATCCAGTAAAAGCAGATGTAGCGATGACTGGTGAAATAACACTACGTGGTGAAGTATTACCAATTGGTGGCCTCAAAGAAAAATTATTGGCGGCGCATCGTGGTGGAATTAAAACCGTTATCATCCCAAAAATTAACGAACGTGACTTAAAAGAGATCCCTGACAATGTGTTGGCAGGCCTTGATATTCACCCCGTTACATGGATTGATGAGGTTTTAAAATTAGCACTTGTGCACCCAGTTGAAAGTTTTTCAGTCGAAACGGCTAAAAACCAGTAAAAAACCTAAAAAAAGTGCTTTAAAGGGCTTTTCAAATCCAGATGGTATGATAAGTTAAGCACTGGTTTTCAAGCCTAGGCCTTATGTAGCCTAGGCTTAAGAAAAAATATAATCGTATGAGCATGAAATAGTTTGCTCCAAATTTTCAAAACAGT
The DNA here is from genome assembly GCF_004766475.1 of Pseudoalteromonas sp. KS88. Lineage (NCBI taxonomy): Bacteria > Pseudomonadati > Pseudomonadota > Gammaproteobacteria > Alteromonadales > Pseudoalteromonadaceae > Pseudoalteromonas > Pseudoalteromonas sp. KS88. The sequence continues at coordinate 3,129 of NZ_PYHV01000033.1, read as the reverse complement.
GATGTTAGTTTAAAAAACAATCGCTCTTGATAATAACAATGAAAGAGGATGATATTGTGAATAAATCTCAATTAATCGATCAAATCGCAGCTGACGCTGACATTTCTAAAGCGGCTGCAGGTCGTGCACTAGATTCATTCATCGAGTCTGTATCTGGCGCTCTTAAAGATGGCGATTCAGTAGCACTTGTAGGTTTCGGTACTTTTTCTGTACGTGAACGTGCAGCGCGTTCAGGCCGCAACCCACAAACTGGCGAGACAATTCAAATCGCCGCAGCAACTATCCCAGCTTTCAAAGCGGGTAAAGCGCTTAAAGATGCATGTAATAGCTAATTATTGTTTTCAATGAGTTAGTTTTGGCAGTTAAAGAAGCTCGTCGCTTTTTAGCACAAACAGCTATCTTTATCGCCAACAGCTTCAAGAAAAAAAGCGTATCTGGTAAGATACGCTTTTTTTACATGAGCTAGGCGATTTCTGCCTCAGAATAGAATAGAGATAAATAAATGCTTGAGAAAATCAGAGAAGGTTCGCAAGGACCGGTAGCCAAAGTTATTTTAGGTGCAGTGATTTTATCTTTTGCTTTAGCAGGGATCGGTGGTTACTTAGGTCAGACCACAGAGCAGCCAGTTGCTGAAGTAAATGGTATTAAAATCAGCCAAACAGAATTTAGCCGTGCATACCAGAATGAGCGTAATCGATTAGAACAGCAATTTGGCGAATACTTCGCACAAATTTCTGCTGATCCAAATTACATGGCGCAAATTCGCCAAGGTGTTGTTGATCGCCTAGTACAGCAAGAGTTGCAAACACAACTTGCTCACGAGTTAGGCCTTCGAGTAAGCGATGACAGTGTTAAAAAAGCAATTTTAGAATTACCATACTTTCAAATTGGTGGTCAGTTCAATAACGACCGTTACTTGCAAGTTATTCGTCAGATGAATTTCCAACCGGATGCATTTCGTGAATTTCTTCGTGAAGATATGACGCGCAGCCAGCTTATTTCTGCTGTAGCGGGAACGGACTTTGCGCTTGATAACGAGTTGGCGAGCACTGTTGCTCTTCAACAGCAAACACGTGCGATTGATTACGTTGTAATCAGTAAAGAGTCGCTTCAAGAAGGTGTAGAAGTTACCGAGCAAGAAATTACTGATTACTACGACCTTAATACTTCACAATTTATGGCTCCAGAACAAGTAGCGGTTAGCTATATTGACTTAAATGCGGCTGAATTAAATTTACAAAGTAATGTCACTGAAGAGCAAGTAAAAGCGTATTATGAGCAAAACAGTGCACAATACTTAGAGCCAGAAAAACGTCGTGTATCACATATATTAATCGATAACAGTGAAGACGATGATGCGGCAAAAAGTAAAGCAGAAAACTTGTTAGCACAATTACAACAAGGCGCTGATTTTTCAGCACTAGCTGAATCGTCATCAGATGATATTGTCAGCGCTGAAATGGGCGGTGATTTAGATTGGATTGAACGCGACATGATGGATCCTGCATTTGAAGAGGCGGCATTTGCACTCAATGCAACGGGTGAGTTCACAGATGTGGTTGAATCTGAATTTGGCTATCATATTATCCAGTTAACAGATATCCAGCGCCAACAAACTAAGGCGTACGATGATGTGAAAGCGGATTTACGTGCAGAGCTTGAGCGCACTGAAAAAGTGAATGCTTTCTATGAGAAGCAAACACAAATGAGTGAAGTTGCATTTGAAATGTCAGATAACTTAGTTGATGCAGCAGAAGTTGTTAATGTTGAAGTGACAACAACCCCTTTACTTGCACGCAATGCTTTACCAGAGCCATTAAATACACCAGCGGTGATGAGTGCTATTTTCTCACCAGATGTGCTTGAAGACGGTATGAACTCAGAAGTAATAGAAATTGCTGATGAGCGTGTTGTTATTGTTCGTGTTAGCGAGTATGTACCAGCTGCGACTAAGCCATTAAATGATGTGTCTGAACAAATCAAAGCTCGTTTAGTTAGTCAAAAAGCATCTGAGCTCGCAAAAGAAAAGGCGTCTGAACTATTTGCAGAAATCTCATCAGGCAAGACCTTAACTACACTTGCATCTGAACAAGGTTTAGAGGTTCGTAATGAAGCAGCACTTACTCGTCAAGCATTCACAGTTTCACCTGCGATTGTTCAGCAAGTATTTAAAATGGCTCGCCCTGAAGGGAACCCTGTTGTTGATAAAGTAGAGCTTAATAATGGTGATGCTGCAATTGTTGCACTTAAGTCAGTGACGAATGGCACTGTTCAAGGTGAAATTGAAGCACAGCAAAAGCAAAACATTACTATGAGCCAAGTAAATAAAAACTACATGGTTTTCATTGATGCATTAAAAGCTAAAGCAGAGTTAAACCTGCCAGCACAAGCAACAACTGCTGAGTAAAAAAGTTTAGTTAATTATTAAAAAGCGCCGCGAGGCGCTTTTTTTATGCCTAAAATTTAATGGGAATGACGCACTAAACAAGAGCTACATTATTAGAAGTGATATTTTTAAAGTTTTTCTTGTTGTGTTAGTAAAGAGGAAATCTATCGTCGAACTACAATCCTTATTTAGCGCATGTAAAAGGGTAAGTGTTTAAGTCAAATATTAGCTCTAAAGGGACTTTAGCCATGTTCTTAAGTAATATATTGATATCAAATAACAAAGGTATTTATCCGGCTTCAGTCGGGCACTACTAGCGATAACAGGCCAATTTACGCGTCAATAGCTGGCCTATTGCATGTCAATTCAACGCAGGTAGCATTGAAAGTAGCCGCTATAGATAGCTTTATTACCCAAAGTTCAGGTAAGTAACCTGAACTCTGGTTAAGAGATGTACTAGGGCGTGTTGACCTTTCGTGATTAATTTTGCAGCAGTATGTTTGGTATTTAGGCAAGGCAGCGCCTATGCAGTGTGGTTGTTCCCCATAAATAGGCGATAACGCAGTATAAATGCCAAACATGCGCTGCCCAAAGGGTTTTTCCTAGGGGCGATTGACTCTTTGTTGCTCGGTTTTTACTTAGCCCGCTAGGTTACAAACCTCGCGCCGCGATTAAATCGCCCCTAGATTGAACAAATTTCAATCCACAAAGGTCAACACGCCCTAATGTATTGATATTAAATC
>NZ_PYHV01000032.1:0-68423 GCF_004766475.1 Pseudoalteromonas sp. KS88 | reverse complement strand
TGAAGCTTATAATCAACTTCACTATGGCACATTGGTAAAAATGTGCTGAGTGGGGAGTCCATATCATTCGTTAGGTTACTAGGGACGTTATGCGTAAATTTCGAGTTTTAGATAAGCAAACTCAATTAATTCTGTGTGCACAATTTCCGCATTTAGACAAATTAGCCGCAATCGAAGAGACGGATACTTATAGTTACTTGGCGGTTTCTGTTTTTGACCATTGGTTGGGCGAAGAAGGTGCTGTTAAATATTTATCTAATGTCACAGCAGACGAACAGAAGCTTAGGGATTCAAAATTCATCAAATTTTCTCAAAAATTGATTGAAAACACTGAAATTTTAAACTTTACGTTCAGAGGAAAGCACAGCAAAGCATTTCCCATATTTCGTAAGTTTACTTCGAATGATGCTAAGGAGAAGTATCTAGCATGTGCTCCAAACAACGTGGACAGCAGTCATTTTTTCAAAATTGTGTTGCCACAACTTAATGCCATTTATTTTGAGAGTTGGGATGATACAAATGTGTTTTATTTGCGAAATACAGAACATCGTAACCAGTTAGAGTTATGGGCAAAAGAATGCGGTTTACATTGCTTAGAGTAGGTAACCTAACAAATAAATTAAAGTCGGACATTGCCAAGAGCGGGCAACGCCGCTTAATTTGGTGTTATAAGTAATCAAAGGATTGTAGTCATCGATGAATTTTAGAGCTTTCTCAATTAAACGTTTTCTGGTTATATCTTTAATATTTAACCTACCTCCAATATTGGCAATAACAAAAATTGGATTATTATTCCTTCCTTTATTATTCTGGATAAATATCCCTGTTTTGTGGACTGGAGTTGCAAAAGCTATGGGTGAGGCACATTTCAAAATTGAAGAGTTTGGAGCGTTACCCCAGTCTGTTACTGCGTATGTGGTTGTAGTATCATTTTGGCTTTTGTTGGCAGGCTTGATTACCGTTGTAACAAGTAAAACTAAGCCAGAGTAAATTACTTATAACAAACTGTTAAATAAGGACAAAAAAAAGTTGGCTGTTTTCGTTCCTCAACATTTTAGCCAACAATATTTTGCCCATTAACGAGGGCGTTATATGCAACATGGAGAGTTTTGTATTGAATCATCTACCTTTAAAAGAAAAGCTAGCATTCATTTTATGTATTAGTTTTGCTACTTTAATCCTAATTACTGGTATTTACGATTTTTTGATTGTCGAATTCATAGCTAGGGATCTAGTAATGACTATTGGCGTATTTCTTATGCTGTTAAGCGCAGGTTTAATGCCGAAATTATTCTTCTCGCCATTAACTAATATTTTAAAACCAGAAAGCATCCCAACGATAGGGAATCCAAGAGTCCAACAGTGGCTTTCATTGTCAGGAGTATTTATCTGTTCACTCGGTTTGGTTTGGCGATTGTTGCTATAACAAGCCATTAAAGCAGGACAAAAAACAGTTGGTTTTTGCTCGTGCCTCGCGCAGTTTAGCCTAACTGTATTTTCTGCTTAGCTTAGCAAAGCGTTATAACGTATAGAGAGTATTGTGATAAACAAAGGAAGTTGCTTGTGTAATCAAGTTCGATATGAAATCGGTGGTGAATTCGAAGATGTTCTGAATTGTCATTGTAGTATGTATCGTAAATTACATGCTTCGGCGTTTAGAACAAGAGCAAAAATCACATCTGAAAGCTGGAAAACGATTCAAGGTGAAGAGCTTATAAAATTCTACGAATCATCTCCTGGTGAGCATAAAGGTTTTTGTTCTAATTGTGGTTCAAGCCTATTTACTAAATTTGATGAGTACCCTGATATTTTAGGTTTCCCACTTGGCACCTTAGACACCGATCCTAAAGCAAAACCAACTCGTCATATTTATGTTGGTAGCAAAGCCGCTTGGCATGACATAGCTGATAACTTACCTCAACAACAAGAGTATGAGTAAAGTCCGTTATAACACAAATGAGCCTTAACTCTGTCAATAGGTACTATCTTTTCTCTGTCGCAAACGTCCTTTAAATTAACATTGTGGGCAGGTAAATCATACTGACAGGCAGTATAGTATTTGTTCACTAGGGCTATTTCTGTGAGCCGCAGGCAAGAAGGGGGTTTTGGTCATTGAATAATTAAAACGCACTTTGTTGAGCATGTTTAATGAACTCAGAATAGATTGTATCTTTTATTAATCGGTCTGGGCTAAATGCGTAATAATGTTGGTATGCATTGTCTATTGCGCCTATGTAATGAACATCAAAATGACGCTCAATCTCGTCTTTAACGAGCATTGGCGCGGGAAATACACCAAACCCTTGCTCTCCTAGCGCTTTCATTAATGCGCTGTCGTCAACGTGACCGACTACAGTGGTTTCTAATCCCAGTTCTTGTAGCCAAAAATAGATTGCTCGACTGACAGGGCTTCCTTTTGCAGGTAATACGACGGGCTGATCATGCAATGAGTGGGGGAAATCAGCTGATAATTTTTTGTGCCAATGTGTATTGCCAAAGAACGCTAATTGACTTTTTCCTATCTCATGGCAAAAGGCTTTGATTGGTAATGCGTTGTCTAAGGGTTGGTCGGCAAGAACAAGGTCGAGTTTATGTGTTGCCATTTGTGAAAGCAGTTCATTTTGTTGACCATCGATACATTGCAAACTCGTAATACGCTCATTATCAATCAGAGGGGCTAACCATTTAGATACTAATGATTTAGGTAATACATCAGAGATCCCCACTTTTAAGGTTTTTGATAAATGTGTGAGCTCTCCTTGTGTTGTTTCAAGCCACTCGTGGGCTATGACAAACATATCATTAGCGTACTGCTGCGTGATCTGGCCAAATTCAGTCAAAATCAGCCCGCGACCTTCTCGAATAAACAATGCCTTACCTAATCGATGTTCTAAGTCACCAATTTGAGAGCTGATTGTTTGAGGCGTTAAGTGCAATATTTTACTCGCTGCTGAGATGCTCCCGCAGCGGCTAACTTGCCAAAAATAATATAAATGGTTGTAGTTAATACTGGTTATCATTCGAAAATACCTGTCAATTAGTTAGAAATAATCAGCTTTTATCTTATTAGATACATTAGTAGATTAAAGCCAAGCCTACAACTAGGGTGCGACAAATAGGACGTAATAGTATGAAGCTGAAACTGACAGTTAAAAATAATCTGATTCAATCGGGTATGAAGGCCTCACTTTCAAAGTTAGTTAAAAGTAATTTAGGCAAATATGCTTTACACATCCGTAAAGTTGATATCAGAGTTGATGATGTTTCAACTCAGCAACATGGCACTTTACAAGAGTGTAGCATTAACATGTTATTACCCGGTCTACCTAGTGTTGTGGTAAAGCGCAAAGGCAAAAACATTTTACATGCTATTCAGCGGGCGCTTACTAGCTTACAAGATGTATTGATGCATAAATATAAAGTACGAGGTTAAACACGAGGGTCTGTTTATCTTTGCGGATTGAAATTTGTTCAAGCTAGGGGGGATTAATCGCGGCGAGAGGTTTGTTACCTAGTGGGCTAAGTCAAAACTGAGCTACAAAGAGTAAATCGCCCCTAGGCAGAACCCGAAGGGCAGCGCTGTTAGGCATTGATGTTGTTTTATCGCCTATTTATGGGGAATAACCACCACATAGGCGCTGCCTTGGCTAAATACCAAACAGACTGCTGCAAATTTAACCTTGAATGGTAAACAGACTTTAGCAAAACGGAGGTGAACACATAATAAATTTTTCAACACACTTAAAACGTAAATACATTCGATAAAACGTAATTGGCTGTAAATTGATCTTATCGCACTTGCATTGATAGTCAGCCGATTATACGCCCATCAAAATAGCCTATTCACAGTGGGCTATTTTTCCATTTTATTGTGAGCAATCAGTTTTAATATTTAATAAAGAGTATTTAAATTGCGGTAAATCGCTTTTATCTACAGTTTAAGGTATTGATTAGTTTAAATATGCTTAAGGATTTTTAAGCACTTTATGCTAAAGTAATTCAAATATTAAACACAGTTCAAAAATTATGTACAATTTAATGCGCGTTTTTGCAGTGGCTTTCTTTTCTTTTATTCTTTGGGTTATCTATTTGGCAAACACGGGTGGTCAAAGTGTTTTTTTTGAATTAATCAGAGGTATTCCATATGGCGATAAAGTAGGGCATTTTTGTTTATTTGGTGTGCTAACATTTATAGCAACTGTGGGCCTAAAATTTAAAACCTTTGGCTTGGCAAGCTTTAGAATTTATTATGGCGCTGCGCTGGTTTTACTTTTTGTTATTTTTGAAGAGCTAAGTCAAGCATTCATTCCCGCTCGAACGCTAGACTCTATGGACTTACTGGCTGATTTTTTCGGTATTGGTTTTGCGACTTTGCTTGCTTACTTGCTTAATACTTACAGGTTAAAGCGGGCTTCTACACAAACAGATAATAGTTAAGTACATTTAAACGTAACTTATACTGGTTAGAATGACTCTAAACCAGTATACTTTTTTTATATGCTCGAGCCCCGGACTATCAATTTTGGTGGCAGTAGGGTGTTTTCAACCTTTTCACCCCGTATTAGTTTTAGTAGATTAAAAACCAACATTTGCCCCGCAAGCGTTGTATCTTGTTGTACCGTGGTTAATGGCGGGTTGGTAAAGCTGGCTACTGCTATATTATCAAAGCCCACCACATGAACATCTTCAGGTACTTTAATGCCTGCTTCTTTTAATGCCCTGATTGCACCAATTGCGATTAAATCGCTGGCTGCGAATAGTGAATTAAAGACAATATTATTGGCGATTAACGAGCGAGTCGCATGATAGCCAGACTCTTCTGTAGAAATAGCATTGGCCATTTTACGTTCGCTTAAAGTAACACCATGACGAGTGAATTCGTCTTTAAAGCCTTGATAGCGAGCAAAAAACTCAGGGCTATGCTCTGATGCATCGCCAATAAATGCACAATCTTTACGATTAACCTTGAGTAAATGATCTGCAGCAAGTTTACCGCCACCGTAGTTATCGCAACTAACGGTGAGGTCGGGTCTGTTATCGACACTGGCTCCCCAGCAAACAAATTTTGTATTCTGTTCTAACAGACTTCTAAACTTAGCTTGATAGTCTACATAATCTCCATAGCCAAGCAGGATTATCCCATCGGCACGGTGACTATCTTCGTAATCGGCTTGCCAATCAGCACTGGTTGATTGAAATGAAATAAGTAAATCGTAACCTTCGCTGGCGCATGCGCGGGTGATACTGCCTAGCATTGCAAGAAAAAAAGGGTTGATTTGAGATTCGTCTGCGGTTGGATCTTCAAAAAGTAAAAGCGCTAGCGTACTACTTTGTTGTGCTCGTAAATTACTGGCATTTTTATCAACTTTATAATTTAATTGTTTTGCAACCTCATATACACGACGTCGTGTTTCTTCGTTGACCAGTGGACTGTTTCGTAATGCGCGCGATACAGTAGATTGTGAAACGCCCGCATAATGGGCAATATCAAATGATGTAGCTTTACCTTTCATATACACAACCTAGTTAAAGACAAATGAAGCAGAGCGTTATAAACGCATGTTATTTTCGTTTATTTGTTATTTTTTTCAAGCTATTTATCAAGATTTGAATATTTATATTGATCCCAAGCTGACACCGGTGTCATAATGTCACCGTTTTATCATTTTGTTGTCAAAACGTTTTATCATTTTGTTGTCAAAACGTTTTAACTGCTCAATTTTATTGAGCAGTCTTTTTTATTCAACAGATAATGGCTTTAAGGTGATAGCTTAAAGTTTATCTTACCGCGATGGCAAAGCCGTTGAAACTATAATAATAAGCTTGGTTTTAGCTACTAGGCAAACCGCTTAGACAAAAGAGAAAACATTATGAGTTGCAACCCTAACACACAATTTGATCCGATCTTAGTCGCTGATATTGGCGGAACGAATGCGCGCTTTGCTTTAATTACTGATTTTATGCAAGAAACAAATCAATTTGTTATTGAGCATAATATCACATTTCCTAGTGCAGATTTTGGTTCATTAGAAGCTGCTTTAACGAACTACCTTTCCCAGATCAAGCCCATTGAGCCTAAACGTGCATGTCTTGCAGTTGCAGGCCCAATAAAAGCAGGGCAAGTACATCTAACAAATTTGGGCTGGCATTTTAGTGTTGAACAGCTCAAAACAGATTTTGCCTTATCTAACCTTGAAGTCATAAATGATTTTGCTGCATTTGCTTATGCTGCTCCTTATTTAGATCCTCAGCAGAATGTGACAATAAAAAGCGGCCAAGCAGACAGCAATGCCAATATTGCTGTAATGGGCCCAGGTACTGGTTTTGGTGCGGCGAGTTTAGTACGTACCAATCAAGGCAGTGCAGTATTGAGCTGTGAAGCAGGTCATATTTCATTGGCATCAGTGAATGAATTAGATACTCAGTTAATTACTGAGTTGCGTAAACAGTTGCCACATGTTTCGGTTGAAACGGTTTTTTCAGGTCCTGGTATTAGTCATTTGTACCAAGCAATGGCGGCGGTAAAAGGTGTTGAGCCAAAAAATTTAACGGCAGCACAAATTAGTGAACTTGCTAATACTGGCGAGTGTGCAGTGTGTGATGCAACGCTTAATCAGTTTTGTGATTGGATCGGCAGTGTAGCGGGGGATTTAGCGCTAACATTTGGCGGTTTAGGTGGTGTATTTATTGGCGGTGGTATATTACCTCGCATGCAATCTCGTTTATTGGCAAGCCGGTTCGTTGAGCGCTTTACTGCAAAGGGCATAATGTCTCAGTTTGTCAGTCAAATACCTGTCACGTTAGTAGTACAAGACAACATACCGCTTATTGGTGCAGCAGCCTGTTTGCATGCAAATGAGCAGGTATAAAACATCGCGATTAGGGATGTCATTGGGAAGTTTGGATGAAGAAAGTTACTATAAATAGTGTTGCAAGTTATGCTGGTGTGTCTAAAAAGACCGTTTCGCGAGTGCTTAATAACGAGCCTAATGTTAGCGATGCAACCCGTGAAAAAGTACTCAAAGTATTTAAAGAGCTTGATTATACGCCCAATCCAATTGCACGAGGCTTGGCGCAAAACCGTAGTTTTATAATCGGTTGCATTTACGATAATCCAAGTAAAAGCTATATCACGCGAGTGCAAACGGGTGCGCTTGCTGCTTGCCAAGAAAATAACTATAACTTATTGATTCATCCATGTGATATGCGTGGAGATGCGTTAATTAGTAATATTGAGCAGTTACTGCAAAGCTCCCGTTTGGATGGTTTAGTACTGACCCCACCGTTTTCTGATTTTAAAGAGCTTGTTGATTTTCTTAAAACGAAAAAAGTTCCTTATGCGCGTGTTGCATCCGCAGTACTTGACGATGAGTCAATTTCTGTTCGCAGTAATGATGAACAAGGCGCATTTGAGATCACTGAACACTTAATTAGTTTAGGCCATAAATCGATCGCATTTATTAAAGGTCACCCAGATCACAGTGCCACAGAGCAACGGTTCAAGGGTTACTTAAGAGCGCTTGATACGCATGGAGTCGAATTTAATGAAGGCTTAGTTGAAGAGGGTAACTTCAGCTATCATTCTGGTGTTGATAGTGCGCGAAGCATTTTAGACTTAACGCCAAGACCAACAGCCGTTTTTGCGTCCAATGATTACATGGCTGCGGCTGTGCTAAAGCTTGCCACGCAAAGACAATTAACAGTGCCTGATGATATTTCGATTGCGGGATTTGATAACGCGCCTATTGCTCGTCATATTTGGCCGGGGTTAACAACCATTGCGCAGCCTGTTGAAGATATGACAAAGCAAGCCGTAACTAAGCTAATAGAAAGCATAGCTCAACCAGAAGAAAAACCTTACCAAGTCACTCTTGAAGCGCGTTTAATAACCCGCGAATCAACAGCGCGAGTTAAATAACCTGAAACTCTGGATAATAAATTTCACAGTTGCCTGAGTTTGAGTGACGCTTGCTCAGGCACTTTTTATTCGTACGCTCTGCACCATCACTTTTTAAACGACGCTACTCACTCCTAAGCTGTATTTTATTTCAGCAGTTTATTTGTTTTTCGCGTGTATTTCCTGTTCATTATTTGGTCATTTAAATAAATTAGACTAAATTTAAGTGATAAGGTTGACACCGGTGTCACAGTCGTGCGTTAATACAGTGACACCGGTGTCAGGTTGGTTGTGAGAGACGGCCTGATAACGTATACCTTTGAACGGGTAAATCAAAGATGCTCAGTGCAATTACATTCGTGGAGTGTGTGGTTGCCACTGAGCCTTTATCCTCTAACAATAGAGATGAGTCGAATTTTATGTTGCATCCTCGTATTCAAGAAGTCACCGAACGCGTTATTGAACGCAGTAAACAAACTCGCCAAGCTTATTTAGAACGAATCAATCACGCAAAAAAACAAACAAGAACGCGTGCTGGTTTAGGCTGCGGTAATATTGCTCACGTTATGGCTGCATGCAGCAGTGATGATAAAGCGCGTTTAAAAGCTGATGAACAACCAAATTTAGCGATTATTAATTCTTACAACGACATGTTGTCTGCGCATGTGCCTTACAAAGATTTTCCAGATTTAATTAAAGAGCTTGCCACTAAATATGACGCAACAGCACAAGTTGCTGGTGGTGTACCTGCAATGTGTGACGGTGTTACGCAAGGGCGTGACGGCATGGAATTATCACTGTTTTCACGTGATGTCATTGCAATGTCTACGGCAGTTTCTCTTTCGCATGACGTGTTTGATGGTGTTTTCTGCTTAGGTGTGTGTGACAAGATTGTCCCAGGATTGTTAATTGGTGCATTGTCATTTGGCCACCTTCCTGTTGCATTTTTACCAGCAGGTCCGATGCAATCAGGTATTCCAAATAAAGAAAAAGCCCGTGTTCGCCAAAAGTTTGCTCAAGGCTTAGTAAGCCGCGATGAGTTATTAGAAGCTGAAAGCGCGTCATACCACAGCGCCGGTACATGTACGTTTTACGGTACGGCTAACTCGAACCAAATGCTGATGGAAATAATGGGGCTACATTTACCAGGCAGCTCGTTCATTAACCCGTATACAGAACTACGTGATGGTTTAACTGGTAATGCCGTAGAGACCATGCTTAAGCAGTTAATTGAGTCTAAAGATGCTAATTGTTTAGCGGATGTTGTTAGCGAAAAAACCATTATTAATGGTCTTGTAGGTTTGTTGTCAACAGGTGGTTCAACAAACCACGCAATCCACTTAGTGGCGATAGCTAAAGCCGCTGGTGTGCAACTAACGTGGAAAGATATGTCAGATCTATCTGAAGTTGTTCCACTTTTAACACGTATTTACCCAAATGGTTCTGCTGATGTAAATCATTTCCAAGCTGCGGGTGGTATGGGCTTTTTGATGAAGCAACTAGTTGGTGCTGGGTTCTTGCACAATGATGTTAAAACCATTGTTGGCGAGGGTCTTGAAGCTTACACCTGTGAGCCACGTTTAGACACCGACAACAACGTCATCATGACAAACAGCTCAGGCCCAAGCAAAGTTAAATGGGTACCATGCCCTGAAAAGTCTCTTGATGAAGAGGTTTTACGTCCAATTGACAATCCGTTTAGTAAACAAGGCGGCTTACAGCTTTTAACCGGTAACCTTGGTAAAGCAGTTATCAAAGTATCAGCGGTTGCGATTGAGCATCAAGTAGTTACAGCTCCGGCAAAAGTATTCAGCTCTCAAGGTGCATTGCAAGAAGCGTATTCGCGTGGTGAGTTAAACCAAGATTTTATTGCCGTATTGAAAGAGCAAGGTCCTAAAGCGAAAGGTATGCCTGAGCTTCATAAGCTAACGCCAGTCATGGCTACGCTTCAAGATCAAGGTTACAAGGTTGCAATCGTAACGGATGGCCGTATGTCTGGTGCGTCAGGCAAGGTGCCTGCAGCCATTCATTTAGCTCCAGAAGCTGTTGAAGGCGGTATTATCGCTAAAATTCATGAAGGTGATTTAGTTACTCTTGATGCGCCAGCAGGTATTTTAAAATTACATGTTGAAGATGAAGAGTTAGAAAAGCGTGAACTACAACTTAGCCCTGCAAGCCCAACATTTGGCACAGGTCGAGAGTTGTTTGAAGGATTCAGAAACATTGTAAGCAGCGCTGACCTAGGTGCTAGTGCGTTTGGAATAGAATAATAATTAGCCATACACAGGGTAATGAGGACATTCAATGAGCATAGAAAAAATATTAGCATCGGCACCGGTTGTGCCAGTTGTTGTAATTGAAAAGCTAGAAGATGCAGCCCCGCTTGCAAGAGCACTTTATAACGGCGGCTTAAAGGCGTTAGAAATTACATTGCGTACACCCATTGCGGCAGAAGCTGTAAAGCTTATGAAAGCAGAAGTACCAGAAGCGTATGTAGGCACAGGTACAGTGGTAGACAAAGCAAGCTTTGAAGCGTCCGTTGCAGCAGGCGCTGACTTTATGGTTAGCCCAGGTGTAAACGATGAGCTGTTAGCCCTTGCAAAAGAAACAGACATTCCATTTCTGCCAGGTGCCGCAACGCCAAGCGAAGTGATGAAATTAGCTAGTCACGGGTTTAAGTTTTTAAAGTTTTTCCCAGCTGAAGCTGCTGGTGGTACGGCAATGATTAAGTCAATTGGTGGGCCATTACCACAGGTAACTTTTTGTCCAACAGGCGGCATCAGTTTAGCAACTGCTCCAAATTATTTAGCATTAAGCAACGTAATTTGTGTTGGTGGGACGTGGATGCTTGACAAAAAATTGATTGAAAATAAAGACTGGCAAGCCATTGAAACGCTTGCTCGCCAAGCAAGTGAAGTTAAATAATTAAAGGGGAATTTGAAATGATTAATGTAGCAATTAATGGCTATGGCCGTATCGGTCGCAACGTATTACGCGCACTTTATGAATCTGCACAAAATAACGAGATTAAAATTGTTGCAATTAACGATTTAGCACCGGCTAACGTTAACGCACATTTAACTCAATTTGACTCAGTGCATGGTCAATTTTCTCAAAAAGTAACACTTGCTGATAACACCATGTTGATTGGCGACGATGTTATTACCCTTACCCAAGAGCGCGATCCTGCTAACTTGCCTTGGAAAGAGCTTAATGTTGATATCGTATTAGAGTGTACTGGTTTTTTCACTAAGCGTGATGATGCCGCTAAGCACATTACTGCTGGCGCGAAAAAAGTAATTGTTTCTGCGCCTGGCACTGATTTAGATGCAACAGTAGTTCATGGTGTGAACAGCGATGTAATTAATGCAGATAGCAATATCATTTCAAATGCATCATGTACTACAAACTGTTTAGCACCAATTGCAAAAGCAATTAATGACACTGTAGGCATTGAACAAGGCAGCATGACAACTATCCATGCTTATACAAATGATCAAAACTTATCAGATGTATATCACCCTGATTTATACCGTGCACGTAGTGCAACGCAGTCTATGATCCCAACTAAAACGGGTGCAGCAAAAGCTGTAGGCTTAGTGTTACCTGAACTTGCAGGTAAGCTGGATGGTATGTCAGTACGTGTACCAACGATTAATGTATCGTTAGTTGATTTTACCTTTATCACTAAACGTGACACTACGGCTGCTGAAATCAATGAAGTGATGAAAGCCGCTGCAGAAGGTTCAATGAAAGAAATTTTAGAGTACAACGAGCTTCCGCTTGTTTCTATTGACTTTAATCACAATCCAGCGTCTTCAATTTTTGATTCAACACAAACCAAAGCTGAAGGTAAATTAGTTAAAGTGATGGCTTGGTATGATAATGAGTGGGGTTTCTCAAACCGCATGTTAGACCAAGTTAAAGCACTGGGTCAGTACTTATAAAAGTACCCGTAAAAGTTTAGCTTTATCCACCAAAGCCGCGATTTTCGCGGCTTTTTTCGTTTCATTGATTGGCCACAGAACCCTCAATACTGTGCATCTCACGATTGTCCCAATCCGCAATAATACTCAATCATTTTTAGGTATTAAACCTGACGCTAACGGCGTTAAAAATATTTTATTTAGAATAACTAAATGACGATATTTTTGCCTTGTTTTCGACAAGGTTTTCTTACCTCAAATAGATCTCTTAATTAAGCGAATTGGTATTAGATATTTTGGCTCAATGGGTTGATTGCTAATTCATCATTTTAACAATATTTTGTTTGCGTTTTGGGTTCAAATGATACATCTTAATGGTGCGAGTGATAATACGAATCGATTTAGATAAAACCTTAAAATAGCTGGGTTAAGTAAATCTATCACTTACATTAATAAATCAAATGAAAAGGATTTTATTGTGCAAATAAAGTTATTATTGGCAAGCTTATCTGCTTTCGCTATCAGTGGCTGTGGTGGCTCTTCGAGCGAGAGTAATGAACCTGCAGCGCCCATAAGTGCAGAACAAACATACACACTTAAGGTAATGCCTAGTGACTCTGTTGCCGGGCTTGAATTGTCATGGATGAATAATACGGCAACCCTAGTGGCAGGTAATGAACTTGATTTTACCGCCAAAGGAACATCATTTGTGCAGCCTGTGGTATCGAATATTCCTGATACGATGAATTGTGATTCAACATTAAGTAATACCACGTCTCTTGATTATACGTTATCAATTGAATGCGCTGCAGCAGCGGTGACTTTTGAATTAACAACACCGTACATATACCCCATTATTATTCGTTATGCACAGAGCGAACTCATCGTCGATAAGCGTACTGTTTCAACGGATGCCAGTATGGCAGGTGAAGTTGAAATAATGCAACTGGGAGGGCCTCAAATATGCGATGTTGAAAAGTTGTCAAATGTTAAATATGAGATTGCTTGCCACCCTTACATTACGGTTTCTGAAAATGAAAAAGTTTATTTACATTTTGGTGGGCAAGATAAACAGCTTTTGTTTGATAACCCAAATAAAGAACGGCTTTTAGCGTCTGAAAACATGTGGTTTGAAGAAAAAGTATGGTTTATTACTCAAAGTGATGCATCGGGCTTTAGACTGCAGTCAGTTTCATTTGATAATGGTCAGCTTGGCGATAGAGTAGTTTATGATATTACGCCTTCAAGTATCGCGCGCTCGGGTGATACTTTATTCGCTTTATCATCTTCCCCTATTGGTTTATATCGTTGGAAAAGTGGGGCATGGCAAATGGTGTCTAACCTGCTTGAAGAAACCAGCCTACAAAGTGGGTTTGTTACTAATAATAGCAACCTTTATCTTGCGGCTGAGGATAACGATGATCCAGCCTCTAAATCTTATATACAAATTATAAATGGCCAGGTGCGTGGCAAAAAAGCGATTAGTAATCAGATTAGCCAATTCAGCCATGCCCCATTATTTGATTATGATGATGTAACATTTAGTATCGGCTTTGGCCGTGATGATCAATTGATCATAAATGTGATGGACTCACTCTCAAGTGCGCGTGATGATGCAATATTCTCATTGGTGAACGTGAAAAATGCGACGATCTGGCAAAATAAAAACAACCAATTTTTATTTACTAATAATGACAGTGGCGTTGAGCAGTTTGAGTTTTCTCGTAATGACGTTCCAAGCACGATTGCCTTTGATATAAATCCACTCACTCAACTTTTACCTGATTGGATAGGGGGAGATCTAGATACACTGCTCGCAGGAGATTTTGTTGATACCGAGTCTGCTGAACATGGAGTGCTTAAATATTTAAGACATGGTGACAGTGAATTTTTTGAAGCTCAATTACAAACACGTTTAAATACGACTTACCCTATACGTGTTTATAATGAAACATGGCGAGAAGTGTCACGCTTTGCAAACAGTAACACAACAAAAATCACCCCCATTGTAAGTGAACAAGGGTTTATATTGGTTTACGTCGGTGCGACAGCGTCACCACAATCGCAAGGTCAATTGTGGGCTTTATCCGCTGGGCACGCGCTGTTAATAAAAGAGCAGGTGCTATGGGGGCAATACCTTAGCAAAAACTATCATTTTGAAGCTATATCACAGAGCCACCTGGTCGTTTTTAGTAAAGAAGAAAACGAAGCGTTCACGGTTGCCATTGATTAGCTCAAGGCGCATATCGTAAATTATCACGATAAATTTGAATAGCATTAAACACGGTTTATATACTGTAAACCGTGTTTAAACTTATACCAATCCGCAATAATACTTAATCATTTTGCGGGGCTAAACGTGTCGCTATCTGCGTTATAAAATTCTCATTTAGAACAACTAAATAACAAATTTTTTCCTAGCTATCAACACGTTTATCTATCCTCAAAGTAGATCACTTAATTAAGCGAATTGGTATTAAAGGGATTCAATAAGGGTCTGGAGCGATGGTCTTAAAGAGAAGTTCTCTGTCATACACTGTTGAGCTAATATATTTAAATGTTCGGTCTCTTCATTTTTGTTACATACACTGAGTAAATCATCAATTAAGCAGCCAATTGCGCGAACTTCAATGTATTGCATTTGTTGACGCTGGTAGTCTGTTAATGATGTCAGATCTGTTGCAGCGCCAAAATCACCAAATAAAACATTCGCCTCTTTATCTACCATAATATTATGAGCGTAAATGTCACCATGGCTTACATTATTAGCATGTAAATGAGCTACGGTTTTGGTCATTTGTTTAACGATAGACTTTATTGCAGTAATGCTAAATTGTGTATTCTGTGCGAAGGTATCGCGTGTGCAAGTATCCAACGTTGGGGGAAGGCCTAAGTTTTGATATTCTGCGCCAATAAGCTCCATGACAAGACCTAACTGTTCAGGGTTATCAATATACGCGAGCACTTTTATTAGGTTACTGTGTTGACCTGTTTGCAGACAACAATTAACTTCATCAAGTGGGTAACCATCACTGGTAATTGCGCCTTTAAATAACTTTACCGCCACATTTTTCTGCTGCCATTTTGCAAGGTGAATCATACCAGAAGCACCTTCTCCTATCTGGCTAATAAGCTCAAATTCATCAATGTTGATTTTTTTTAATGGTGCATTTTGTAAACATTGTGATTTATTAAAATCGTTTCCTGCAAATGCGACCCAAGTAAGCTTGGGCAATTCAAAAAGCCAATCATCTATGTGTGTCAGCTTGTTTGCAGATAAACGTATAAGCTCGAGTGCTTGGCAGTTCTTCATGCTTTGAGGCAGAGTCGTTAACTCATTACCCGCAAGCGCTAATTTACGCAGCTCTCTTAGTTCACCAAATGACTCTGGTAATTGCTCAATATGATTATCGGTTAAAATGAGCCATTGGATTGCGGCGGGTAAACTATTCTCAGCAAATTCGCTAATTTGATTGCCTTTAAATGCCACCATAATAAGGGCAGGGCACTGTGCTAATACTGGCGGAATATGCTTGAATTGATTAAACGACAGGAAGACGCGTTTAAGCTTTCTTAACGTTGCAAAGTTATCGGGTAAATTGTTCAAATTATTATTGGATAAGTCGAGCACTTCAAGTGTGTCGTGCAGAGTAAGAATCTCTTCTGGGAATGTGTCTAACTGTTCGACTAATTGTAAGCGTTTAGCCCCGATTAACTGGCCACTGCGAAGCTGTTCAAGGGTATGCAAAATGAAATTCCGTTTTAGTTTGTTAATATGGTAGTAAAAATAAAAAGGCCAAACTAAGTTGGCCTATTTTGAAGTCTTAATAAATATAATTAAAACTGTGCGTTATGGTATACGTTTTGTACATCATCACAATCTTCAAGCATGGCTAAAAAGCGCTCCATGATTTCTACATCTTCACCTTCAATAGGGGCTTCTACTTGTGGTACAAAGGCAATTAAGTCTTCGTCAAATTCACTAATACCCATTTCTTCAAGGGCAGTGCGTGTATTGTTATATTCAGTGTGAGGGGCAAACACAGTTACTTTGCCATCTTCTACTTCAACGTCAGTAACATCTACATCAGCCATCATAAGCGCTTCAAGTACAGCTTCGTCATCATCGCCATCAAATACGAAAATCGCAAGGTGATCGAATAAATGAGACACTGAATTTTGTGCGCCAATTTTAGCGTTTGCTTTGGTAAAACAGACACGTACATCGGCAAAGGTCCGTTTGTTGTTGTCAGTTAAACAATCAACAATAATCATGCAGTTACCTGGTCCATAGCCTTCGTAACGGGTTGCAGCGTAATCTTCACCGCCACCACCTTTTGCTTTGTCGATAGCACGTTCGATAACGTGGGCAGGTACTTGGTCTTTTTTGGCGCGTTCTATTAATCGGCGCAGTGCAAGGTTGCCGTCTGGATCAACGCCACCATTTTTAGCGCAGATATATATTTCTTTACCGTACTTTGAGTAAACTTTTGTTTTAGCACCCGCAGTTTTAGCCATTGAATCTTTTTTGTTTTGGTAAGCTCTTCCCATCTGCGTTTCGCCTTCATGTTTTTAAAAGTATAAATTTTGTAGTGCTGTATTCTAAAGGTTAATTTCGGGTAGGGCTAGTATGTATTCGTTGATTGAATTGGGGGCTTTAATAATCATAGGGTTGAATGCAGTAATATGTAAGCAAAAAATAACCCGCAATTGCGGGTTATCAGTCTTATATTTAGGTATATTGCTTACCAAATACGAACACGTTCTTCTTCAGGTAAATAAAGCTCATCACCTGGTTTTACATCAAACGCTTTGTACCATGCGTCGTGGTTACGTGGTGCTTGCGCTCTAAAGCGACCTGGAGCATGTGTACCGCCGCGAAGCTGGTTAAGCATGCTTTGTTCAGTACGTTTTTCTTTCCATACTTGTGCCCATGCTAGGAAGAAGCGTTGATCGCCAGTTACACCATCAATAACGGGGGCTTCTTTACCATTTAAGCTTAATTTGTATGCATGATAAGCCATAGCCAGTCCACCTACGTCACCAATGTTTTCACCTAGGCTATTACGGCCATTAACAAAGTTACCAGGGATTGGTTCGTATTTACTATATTGCGCTGCAAGTTGGTCGGCTTTAGCATCAAACGCTGCACGATCGGCATCGGTCCACCAATTACGTTGTACACCGTTTGCATCAGATTTTGAGCCTTGGTCATCAAAGCCATGACCCATTTCGTGACCAATTACCGCGCCAATACCGCCGTAGTTAACAGCAGGATCTGCATTTGGATCAAAAAATGGTGGTTGTAAAATCGCGGCTGGAAATACAATTTCGTTAAATGAGCTGTTGTAGTATGCGTTAACACGTTGTGGCGTCATGCCCCAGCGGTTACGGTCAGTTTTTTCAAGTTCTTTTGCTACACTGTCAGCTCTGAAAAATTCACGGGTATTTTTAATATTACCCATTAAGTCAGTTTTACTGATTGTTAAACCATCAAATGATTGCCATACATCAGGGTAACCAATTTTTGGTACGAATGCGGCTAGCTTAGCATGTGCATTTACTTTAGTTTCTTCGCCCATCCAATCTAAATTATCAATACGCTCGCCAAGTGCTGTACGCAGGTTTTCGACTAATTCAGACATTTGCTGTTTAGACGACTCTGGGAAGTAGCGTGCAACGTATACTTTACCAATTGCAAACCCTAACGAGTTAGTGCTCGACATTTGGCTAATAGCGCGCTTCCAACGTGGACGAGGCTCTTGTTGACCACTGAGTTCTTTACCGTAAAAGGCAAAGTTAGTATTGAATACTTCCTCAGATAATAATGACGCGTTACCACTTAGAGCGTGATACGTTAAATAGTCTTTCCATACCGCTAGGTCTTCTTGATTGATTAATTCAATCATGGCTTTAATCGGCTCAGGCTGTGACACATTAAGTTGTGGTACTTTGTATCCTGTTTGTGCAAAGTACAAATCCCAGTTAAAGTCTGGGTAGGCAGAGTTTAGGTCTTCGCGCTTGATTTGATTTAATGTAAGGTCGCGATTTCGACGTTTTTCACGTGGCCAATGACCTTGTGCAATTTTTGTCTCAAGTGCGAGGATTGCTTCTGCGCGTTGTGTGCTGTTGTCAACGCCTGCTAGTGTTAGCATTTCACTGATATGTGCTACATACGCAGCGCGTGTTTTTTCAAATCGCTCTGAATCTTCAAGGTAATAAGAACGATCCGGTAAACCTAGACCGCCAGCGCCTAAAGACATTTCATATTTATTAGGGTCAAGACGGTTGAACCACATGCCACCGCCAATCGGTGAATTGACACCAGATAACCATGACTGACCAAACAGTTTAGTTAAATCGTCAGTTGATGACACTGCGCTAATATCATTGAGTAAAGGCTTAATAGGGGCTAGGCCTAGTTTATTAAGCGTTTCGGTATCCATGTAGGCGTTGTAAAAATCGGCAATTAGCTGCTCTTCTGCGTTTAAATCATCACGTGCAGCAATTTCTTCAATAATAGCTTTAACACGCTCTTCACTACGCTCAGCCAAACCTGAAAATGCGCCATAGCGAGTTTTATCTGCTGGCATTTCATAGTTGTCATACCATGTACCACTGGCATACATAAAAAAGTCATCGCCAGGTTTAACGGCTTCATTACGTGCGGATAAATCAACACCAAATGAACCTAATTCTGCTTTTTGTGTACTTGCTACTGATTCAGTTGTTGTATCTTGTGTTTCGGTTTGCTCAGGCTTTGAACAACCAGTTAAAAATGTGGCAGCGAGTGTTGCTGCGATAAGCGTTTTTTTCATTTTATTGCCTTGAATATTATTTTTATCGGTATTTATCTGTTCTATCTTTAATTGTTATAGAGAACGTTGAGCTAAACAAACATTTTGAGGTGAATAACCTAATCGCTCGATAGAATTAGGTTAACATCAATTTACGTTTATGTGGACTCTGTTTGTTGTAATTGCCACATGCGTGAATATTCGCCCCCTAAATTCAACAATGTTTGGTGAGTACCTTGTTCTACTAATTGGCCATCTTTAAGCACAATAATTTTGTCAGCATCTGTAATAGTCGATAACCTGTGAGCAATGACTAAACTGGTGTGATTACTTGCCACTTCTCGCATTGCATTAAGTATTGCTTGCTCTGAATGAGAGTCTAGAGCCGAGGTCGCTTCGTCAAAAATTAAAATTGGTGATTGCTTTAAGATTGCCCGTGCGATTGCTATACGCTGTTTTTCACCACCTGAAACTTTTAACCCTCGCTCCCCAACAAGTGTTTGGTCACCTTTATCAAGGCTTTTAATAAAACCCTCTAGGTGTGCAAGCCTGATCGCGGTATCAATTTCGTCATCAGTGGCTGTTGGGCGTCCATACGCTATATTTTCACGAATACTCGAATTAAAAAGAACAGTGTCTTGCGGTACGATGGCAATAGCTTGGCGTAAACTTTCTAAGGTTATGTTGTTTATGGGTTGGTCATCAATTTTAATACTGCCACTTTGTATATCATAAAAACGATAAAGTAAGCGTGCGAGGGTGCTTTTACCGGCACCACTAGAGCCAACAACCGCGACTTTACTATTTGCTGAAATGTTAAAGCTTAAGTTATTAATGATGCTGCGATTTTTGTCATAGCCAAAAGAAACATTCTCAAATGAGATATCACCCTTTATTAAATTTAATGGTTTTGCGTCGGCTACGTCTTCTATTTTTGCTTTGCGTGTGAGTAATCCGAGCATATTTTCAAGATCTGTCAAAGCGCGGCGAATCTCGCGATACACAAAGCCCAAAAAGTTAAGCGGTAAGAATAGCTGAATCATGTATGCATTAATCATAACCAGCTCACCAATAGTAAGCTCACCTGTTACAACATCTGCGGCACCAAGCCACATAAGGGCTGTAATGGCGGCCGCAATGATCAATGCTTGACCTGAGTTTAAAGCAAGCAGAGATAATCGATTTTTCAGCCTCGCTTGTTCCCAGCTCGCTAAAAACGTATCGTAACTTTTAGCTTCATATTCTTCATTGTTAAAATATTTAACGGTTTCATAATTTAATAAACTATCAATTGCACGGCTATTACTGTTGTTATCGGCCTGATTCGCTTCACGAATAAAACGGTTGCGCCATTGAGTAACAATGACGGTGAATGCAATGTAACTTATGACGGCAATGAGGGTAACAAGTGCAAACCAAGGTGAAAAAACGGTGGCGAATATGACTGCAACAATCACTATTTCAAAAAGGGTTGGCACAATATTAAACATTAAAAACCGCATCAAAAAGCTGAGTCCGCGTGTGCCGCGCTCAATATCACGACTGATGCCACCGGTTTGTCTATCTAAATGAAAGCTTAGCTCCAGCGCGTGTAGATGCTTAAATACCTTTAAGCCAATATGGCGCATTGCATGCTCGGTTACTCGGCCAAATAGTGCATCACGAACTTCGCCAAAAAAGACGCCAGCAAAACGCAGTCCTCCATACAATAATAATAATGCAACAGGGACTATGAGTAGGGTTTGTAAGTTTCCGTCAACCGCATCAATGATTTCTTTGAGTGCCCAAGGCATTAGCAAAGTAGCGCCTTTGGCTGCGATAAGGGCTAAAAGCGCCAATACAACACGGCCCTTGAATGCCATAAGGTAGGGCCACAAGGTTTTAATACTTTGACTTAAATTCATGGCATCGTGATGTTTTATTGTTTCTTGTCTACTGGCACCGCGCATACTATTCCTGCTTTGACTTTAATTAAGATATTAAGGGTGTATTAAACTTTTTGGTGTAGCCTAGAGTATATACTTAAATGGTTATGACCATGCTTATTAATTCACAGCCAGGGCATTATACTACAATTTAACGTAACGCTTTGGTCTATAGAGTAAAACTTAGTTTATACAAAGAAAGGACAGCACATGAAAACTATTGGATATGCGGCACATGAAGCCAACACACCACTAAAACCTTATCACTTTGAAAGACGTGAGTTACGTGATGAAGATGTAGCAATTGAGATTCTTTATTGCGGTGTTTGCCATTCGGATCTTCATACAGTGAATAATGATTGGGGTGGCACGCGCTATCCAATATTACCCGGGCATGAAATTGTTGGGCGTGTCACTGAAATTGGTGACACAGTGAGTCAATATAAAGTTGGGGACACTGTAGCTGTTGGCTGTATGGTGGATAGTTGCTTAGAATGCGATCAATGCCACAAAGGAGAGGAACAGTTTTGTCGTGAAGGCATGGTTGGTACCTACTCAGGAAAAGATCGAGTCACTGGCGAAGAAACAAAAGGCGGCTATGCAAAGCATATCGTGGTGCGTGAAGAGTTTGTTTTAAGTGTACCTGAGTCATTAGATAAGGCAGCATGTGCGCCAATTTTATGTGCAGGCATTACAACCTATTCTCCACTTCGTACGTTTAATGTCGGCCCAGGTAGCAGAGTCGGGGTGATTGGTCTGGGTGGTTTAGGCCATATGGCGATTAAAATTGCAGCCGCAATGGGGGCACACGTTACGGCGATAAGCCGATCAGCCGATAAAAAAGACCAAGCACTCGAGTATGGCGCTAAAGACCTGCTTGTTTCTAAAGATGAAAAAGCAATGCAAGCGTATAACAATCAATTTGATGTAATCATCAATACGATTCCAGTAAAACACGACTTTACACCTTACCTTCCTTTATTAGACATTGATGGAACTCAGGTATTGGTAGGTCAGGTTGGTGAAATGGCTGAGTCTAATTCTGTGCCGTTATTATTAGGTCGTCGTCGCGTGGCGGGTTCATTAATCGGAGGAATTGCCCAAACGCAGGAAATCCTTGATTTTTGTGCTCTACATAATATTTTACCAAAAGTTGAAATGATTAAAATGGATGAGATTAATAACGCCTTTGAACGTTTGAAGGAAGGTGATTTATCTCATCGCTTTGTGATTGATATGTCATCTCTGGAAGTGGCTTAACGCTATTCTAAATCACTAAGTATGATCCATTATTTTAACTTTAGCCGCAGTTAATACTGCGGTTATATACCCAAACCACCCCAAGATACGAGTTTCAGTTGGAATTAAAAGTGATTTAGGTAAGGCATTGATTGCAAAAAATAGTGGTTCTATTGTTAAAATCAATAACGCAGTATAAGTCACTTTAAATCACCCCCTTTACATTGAGCCCCTGTGAAATGCTGAGTTCTGCATCTTGAGATGGCTTGGGTATAATTCAATATTCATCAAAGTATTGAAAATATAAAATTAACCTCCATATATGCCTATACTCTGATTAATAGAAAGCAATATGACTCACTTACGCTTTATTTTAAATACATTACTGCTTGTTGTTGCACTGTTAAGTGCGCAGGTTGCAAGTGGCGTGAGCGTAAACAAAACGGATTCAATTGCCTCTCTTTTGAGTATTAAATTAGAGCACAGCCAATTTATAGATAAAGCGCGAAGTGTTAATTTATCTGCTTTAACAACTGCCCCCTTAAAATATGATAAACATATTGATGAACAACCGAAGCAATCGGATTTTGAGTCTGTACAATTTCGTTTAGCTTTAAGTAACTCATCTTTATTTTTACATCAGGTCCAAGTCGAGCCTAACTACACCCCTATATTTGAGTTTTTTACACCAAGCTTGGCTCGTGAACTCTATTTAAAGCCTTTAGCGCCACCCATTACCCGCCCGTGGTATACCGCTTATGACGGTAAGAAAAATCGTTTAAGTGGTTGGAAAGACGCAAACCTCCTCTACCGAGCAGTCACTACCTACCATAGTTAATTTTTCCATTAATTTATTCCATTTCGAAAACTAAAAATTAATGTGCCTATATGGCATGAAGCCAGCGTACTTCGCTGGCTAAAGGAAACAATTATGTTAAAAAAACCAGTAAAAAAATCGCTTTTGCAGCGTTTCAAACTCAGTTATATGGCAATGTGTATCGCTTTGCTCTTACTTGCAGTGAGTGCTGCTCCCAATTTATACCCTACAACTTCTTGGTTGCATATTCAGGTGATAAATAATCAAACGATAGCGCACCCAATTACAACAAAAAGCCTTATTGAATACCTCAACCAACATAAGTTTGAGGTTGCTCAAGCAATTGAGCAAACGACAAGTGATGGCTTTGAACTTGAGCTTTTACTTGATAGCCCCGCTAAGAGTGCCAATGCACAACAATTACTTAAACATCAATTTACTCATCTAAGCAGTAAAATTGTTAGTCACCAAACCAGCCCACAGTGGTTACAAAGTTTAGGACTCGCACCAATAAAGTTGGGGTTAGATCTCAATGGTGGCGTACTGTTTGTGTTAGATGTTGACCTTGGCAAAGCTGAACAAGAGCAGATTGATAATGCATTTGAACAAACGAAAAAGCTGATCCGTGAGAATAAAGCGCGAGGTATGCGAGTACAAAAGAGCAGCGTAGGTTTTGAGCTTCACTCTCAAGATAAAGCGAATGCGTTAGCAATAGAAAAAGAAGTACTTAGCCATTTTGAATATTTACAAGCTGTTAGCCACAATCAAGGTCGTTTTATATCGGTATCGTTTAGCTTTAGTGAGCAAGGCTCAAATGAATTTGCACAGGGTGTAATGAGTCAAACATTGACCACGCTACGAGGCAGAATTGAGGAGTTGGGTATCACTGAGGCAGTTACGCAGCGCCAAGGAAAGCAACGGATCCGTATTGAGCTACCTGGAGTGCAAGATCCTAGCGAGGCAAAACGGATTATTGGCGCCACAGCGTCACTAGAGTTTTACCAGATCAAAGAAGTGGGAGGTAAAACATTTAATTTGCAAGATGGTGGCAAAATTAACTTAGATCCAGTGGCTATATTTTCAGGTGAGCACATCAATAATGCTCAATCTGGACGTGATGAGTGGGGTAAACCCCTTGTTCAATTAAGCCTAGATAGCCAAGGTGGCGAAGCAATGTCTGCGTTTTCTAAACGTAACATTGGGAAGCCTATGGCAACGGTATATTCTGAATACTATATAAATGAACAAGGTGAAACGGTTAAAAAAAGTGAAGTAATAAATGTAGCAAATATCCTTGGACATTTGAGTAGTCGCTTTAGTATTACCAATATGCAAAGCGCTCAAGCGGCGCAAGATTTAGCGCTATTACTACGTGCTGGCTCGTTGACTGCACCGGTCACTATTGTTCAAGAGCAAACGATAGGCCCAAGTTTAGGGGCTGATAACATATATAATGGCTTAGCTGCTTTAATGCTAGGTATGGGCGTGACACTGCTGTTTATGGCGTTGTGGTACCGACAATTAGGCATCATTGCCAATATTGCTTTATTACTAAACTTGACAGCATTGGTGGGTTTAATGTCGTTATTACCCGGTGTTGTCCTGACTCTTCCTGGTATTGCTGGGCTTGTCTTAACCATTGGTATGGCTGTTGATACAAATGTGATTATTTTTGAGCGAATAAAAGAGGAGCGGCTGAAGGGGCGGGCACCTTATCAGGCAATCGAGCAGGGTTATAATCAAGCATTTAGCACTATTTTTGATGCCAACATAACAACCATGATAACAGCCATTATTTTGTACAGCATAGGGTATGGGCCTATTAAAGGTTTTGCGATCACATTGGCGTTAGGTCTTATTACCAGTGTGTTTACTGGTGTATTTGTGGCAAAAGCTTTAAGCCAAACGCTCTATTTGAAACTGGCTAACAAACAAGGAGCCAATGTATGATTTTTCGTGATTATTTGTTAAAAAATGGGACACATATCCGTTATGTTGGGCTAATAATTTCAGTCTTATTTGTTTTGTTATCAGGTTTTAGTGTGGTGAATAAGGGGCTTAATATTGGCTTTGACTTTACTGGTGGGTATTTAACTGAGTTTACGACCACAGTTGCAGTGAGTGATAAGCAGATGCAGCAAAAAATAGCAGTAACAGGAACAAAAAACTATGTGTTAACGGCACAATCTGCGCAACACTTCCAAATAAAAGAAAGTGACGAGCAATCAGTGTGGTTACAAGTACTTAAGCAAGATCCCACGTTAGGTCTTGAGGTTATTTCGTCATCTTATTTAGGTAGCCAAGTAGGTGATGAGTTACTTGAACAGGGCGTTTTAGCCTTATTTACAGCGATGGTAGCGGTGATGCTTTATCTCGCTGTTCGTTTTGAGTGGCGCTTGGCAATTGGCGCGGTAGGTGCTCTATTTCACGATATAATAATTGTGCTGGGAATATTTTCATGGCTGCAGCTGGAATTTAATCTAACAGTATTGGCAAGCTTGCTCGCTATTATTGGCTATTCCCTTAATGACTCGATAATAGTTGGTGATAGAGTGCGTGAACTATTACGGCACGAGAACGCGGTGCAGCTAACAGTAAATAATGTTATTAATAATGCCATTAGCAGCACGTTAACGCGTACTTTAATTACCTCAGGCACGACTTTGGCCACTGTAGGTAGTGTTTGGCTTTTTGCCGGTGCGCCTTTGCAGGGGTTTTCAATCGCATTATTTGCAGGAATTGTTTTCGGTACTTTATCGTCAATCTGTATTGCGGTTACATTACCGCAGTTGTTGGGGCTAAGTGCAGAAAACTATAAAATAAAGTTAGATGAAAAAAGCCAAGCACTAATGGATATGCCATAAAACATCACGTTTAAGCTAAACAAAATGCCGCTAGAAAAGCGGCATTATTTAAACTTTCAACTTAAACTAACTTAAGTTGATGGTAACAACGTCAGCAGTCTCTTGTTCAGCAGCAGTTGCTGGTTGCTTTGGTATATCGGGTTTATCAAGTGCGATATCACCGCCATCAATGACTTCCCCCGTTTTTAACTGCTTAAAATCAAAAAACTCATTATCAGCCAAGTGAGAAGGCACCACGTTTTGCATGGCTGTAAAGATACTTTCAATGCGCCCTGGGTGTTCTTCATTCCACTTTGCAAGCATTGCTTTAGTGTGCTTACGTTGAAGGTTCTCTTGCGAGCCACACAAATTACATGGAATGATAGGGTAAGCTTGATGAATAGCGTATTGTTCAATATCTGCTTCTTTACAGTATGCCAATGGACGAATAACCATGTGTTCGCCATTATCACTCATCAGTTTGGCTGGCATGCTTTTGAGTTTACCACCGTAAAACATGTTTAAGAACAGGGTTTCTATCATATCATCGCGGTGGTGCCCAAGCGCAATTTTAGTTGCCCCAAGCTCGTTTGCTGTGCGATATAAAATGCCCCGACGCAATCGTGAACAAAGAGAGCAGGTTGTTTTACCTTCTGGAATGATATCAGTAACGATACTGTAGGTATCTTCTTCAACAATCTTGTATTCTACGTCTTGTGTATCTAGGTACTCAGGCAATACATGTTCTGGGAATCCAGGTTGTTTTTGATCTAGGTTGACAACAAAAAGGTCAAACTTGATAGGCGCAACACGCTGTAAATGTTTTAGCATTTCTAGAAGGGTATAGCTGTCTTTGCCCCCGGATAAGCAGACCATGATGCGATCACCTTCTTCAATCATATTGAAGTCCATCACTGCTTGACCAGTTTGGCGACGTAAGCGCTTTTGTAACTTATTGAAGTTAAATTGAGCTTTGGCTTGAACAGAATGCGACATTACGGCCCCTTGAGATACTATGCGTAAAAATAAGGGGCGTATTATATGTTATATGCTCAAGGGGAGCTATAGCAAAATTTACAAAGCAACACTAATTAATTTTTTACTAATGGGCTGACATAACCATCGGGTTTGAGTGCGAGCACATCACAGTTTAGGCTATCAATAACATGCTCTGCGGTGTTTCCTACTAACGCTGCGCTTAAACCAGTTCGACCCACTGTACCAATAACCACTAGCTCACTGTTTAAACGTGCCGCTACATCAGGAATGACGTCTTCGGGTAAGCCTTCTTCAATTGCACAATCTTGATGTGCTATTTGGTGTTTGCTTGCAAGTTCATGGGTGGATTCAACATGGTGCTTTTTCACCGATTCGTTGTAAACACTTGGATTAAACTCTGGTATTTCAATTGCTATATTTACTGGTGTTGCTGGATAGGCATTTACTAAACTTAGTTTTGCATTGGCAAGCTCACATAGAAATTGTGCATCTTTGATTATGCGATTATTTAGAGCGAGGTGTTGCTCGTTTTCACTGACTGAGTTCACAGCAGCAAGAATGTTTCCACGCTCTGGCCATGCGTGCTCTTTAACTAGCAATACGGGCGCTGGGCACTTACGAATTAAATGCCAGTCAGTTGGTGTGAAAATAACGGATTTGAGCGTGTCGTGCTGATGGGTGCCTTTTACAACCAAGTCAAAATTTTGCTCAATGACGGCATCTATAATTGCTTCGTAGGTACGATTGTGCCAGACGACTTGGCTTTTTATGTCAACCTCAGGATACTGCGCGAGGATATCATCGAGCCAAGCTTGGCGATCTTTTACAACTGCATTTCTCATTGCTTCACGTTCATCACTTGAAAGCATTGTGGTCATTTCATATGAAAAATCATAAATGCTCATAAAAGCAGTGATGCTTGCCCCCGATTTTTTTGCTAAATCGATTGAACGCGAGAGGCTATGTTGAGAATCAACAGTGGGGTCAATAACGGCAAGAATTTGTTGGATAGTATTCATGAGCTGCTCCTTTAACTACTTTTTATACAGTGTAACGTATAATTTGTGGAGTTAAAGGAGCAGCTGAGTAAGTTTTGTTTTAGATCAAGATTTATTTTGCGGAAATAGCAGCGGCATCGCGTAAACCATCATTATCAAGAATAGTTATAAACTTACCTTCAACTTTTATGAGAGCTGCTTTTTGGAATCGGCTCAATAAGCGACTAATCGTTTCTACTGTTAGTCCTAAATAATTGCCTATTTCGCCTCGTGTCATGGTAAATCTAAACTCTTTACGAGAAAAACCACGCTCACCAAATCGTTCAGATAAATTGTAGATAAAACTTGCTAAGCGTTCTTCTGCTGATTTTTTATTTAAAAGTAACAGCATTTCCTGATCATAATTAATTTCATTACTCATCAAACGCATTATTTGCTGGCGCAGTTTAGGTAACTTACCAGAGAGTTCATCTAACGTATCAAAAGGAATTTCACATACCATAGATGTTTCAAGCGCTTGAGAAAAACTCTGATGTTGCATTTTATTGATTGCATCAAAACCTACTAGGTCTCCGGCAAGGTGAAAGCCTGTTATTTGCTCATCTCCTTGCTCTGACAAGGTGTAAGATTTAAACGATCCTGAGCGAACAGCAAAAATAGCATTTAAAGGCGCACCTGACTCAAATAAAAAATCACCTTTATGTAAAGGTTTTTTGCGCTCAATGATTTCGTCAAGCTTATCCATTTCTTGGCCGTTGAGGGTAAAAGGCAAGCATAACTGGCTGATACTGCAGTCGTTACAGCTAATTGTACAATTGCTTTTTGCTTTGTTAGAAAAATCCATCAGTTAAATCCATTACAGTGCTTTTTTAGTTAGACTAATGCACTAATTTATCAGTTGCAATAATAAGTAAGTATATACCGTACCAAATAAGAATGCTGCCCATAGCGATTCTGGCCCATGGGTGGTTAAGTATTTTATGTATAAACTGGGCACCCATTCCCATGCTCAACATGGCAGGAAATGTCCCAAATGCAAAAAATAACATAACAAAGGCGCCTTCTAAAGCAGTTTGGCTTGTCATGGCCCATGTTAATGCTGAATAGACTAAACCACAAGGTAGCCATCCCCATAAAGCGCCATAGGCGAGTGCTTTTGGCAGCGAATTAACGGGCATAAGGTAGCGATTCAGTTTAACTAAATGTTGCCATACCAATGTTTTTCCAAGCGATTCAAGCCACTGTAAACTGGCTCCCAAACGCATAATATAGAGGCCAACCAGTAGCATAAATACGCCACTTAAAATGGCTAAAGTGAGCGAAAAAAAGTGGTTTTGGCTGGCAAAGTGACTACTTATGCCTGCCACCAATGCACCTGCGAGCATATAACTGCTAGCACGGCCCAAGTTGTAAGCAATAGTATAAGAAATAGGGCGGCGCTTATCTGTTGCCAATTGTAATGAACTTGCTATGCCTCCACACATTGCAATACAGTGGCCACTGCCGATCAGCCCCATAATAAATGCGCTAATGTAAAGAGGGTCAATCATTGCTTTTATTATGTTGCTCTTTATCGTCTTCAAACAAAATGCTATGGCCTTGTTTGTTTAAATCGGAGAACTGTTCTCCACGTACTGCCCAAAAGAATACGCCAATGGCGATAATGACAAACAAAATTGCAATCGGGATCAAAATATAAATTATGCTCATAGCTTTAATAACCTCAATGAATTACTGATCACAATAATTGAACTTGCAGACATCCCTATCACAGCCATCCAAGGAGCTACGAGCCCCAATGCTGCTAGTGGAAGAATAGAGCCGTTATAGATTAACGAAATCGCTAGATTCTGTTTAATTATACGACGTGTTTTTTTAGAAACAGTCATCAAATGTGAAATTGCAGACAAGTCGCTGTTTAGTAATACCACATCAGCCGTGTTTTTAGAAATATCAGCACCTGTTTCCATAGCAATAGATAAATGAGCGCTGTTGAACACTGGGCTATCGTTTACACCATCGCCCACCATCGCTACAACATCACCTTGGGCTGACCATTTTTCTACTTCACTTTGTTTGTCTTGTGGTAGACAGCCAGACTTGTAACTATCTAGGTTAAGTTTCTCAGCTATTTTCTTTCCTGCACTCGATGCATCACCCGTTAACATATGACAGGTTAAGTTTTGCTGATGCAAAGAAGCGATTAAACCTTTTGCATTAGACTTAATTTCGTCAATTAAGTAAAAATGGGCCACTGGTTGATGGTCGACATAAAAGGTGGCTTGAGCATTGCTTTTTTGTGTGTTGAACCAACCACTTTTACCGATGGCATAATGGTGCTGCTCATCTTCACCTGTGATGCCTTCACCGGGAACAATCGTAATATTAGTTAAATGGCGTAAGGCCGGAGTAAATTCATTGAAAGCTGATGCAATAGGGTGTTCAGAGTAGCTCTCTAATTGTGCCGCAAGCGATAGAATGTGCTCTTTTTGATATTGGCTATCAATAATGTCGATTTTTTCGAAGCTAAAACGCCCTTGTGTTAGCGTGCCTGTTTTATCAAACGCAATACGCGTTAGTTGTGGTAATGTTTCAAGCACATGGGATTGTTTTATGAGTACACCTTTACGTGTGAGTGTGGCAACAGCACACGTTAAAGCGGTAGGGATCGCTAGACTTAATGCACACGGACAGGTAGCAACAAGTACAGCAATGGTGATCCAAAAAGCATGTTCAGGGTCGATTTGATACCACCCAATAGCAGTTAAAGAAGCAAAAACTAACAAGCAGGCAACGAACCATTGCGCTACTTTGTCGGTTACTTCAACTAGTTTAGGCCTTGTAGCCAGTGCACTATGCTGTAGTTTTATTATTTGGTTTAAGAGTGTATTTTGGCCTAATTTATTAATGCGTATTTCAATCACGCCATCGTGATTAACGGTGCCTGCGAATACTTGGTGTTCAATATATTTATTAACAGGTAAGTGTTCACCTGTCATCATTGATTCGTCTACCGTTGTAGTACCTGCACACACAATTCCATCAGCAGGAATTGTTTCACCGGCTTTAACCAAGACACGGTCATCTAATTTTAGTTTTTTTGCTGCAATGATATGTTCTTTCCCGTGCTCATCAAGGGTGCGGGCAGTTAGCGGCAGAAGCTTTTGAAGATTAGCAGTGAACTCACTCGCTTTAAGGCGCGCCCTAAACTCTAAGTATTTTCCTAACAGCAGCAAAAATGTAAACATACAAATGGATTCAAAGTACACCTCGCCAACTTCCATTACTGTGGCATAACTACTTGCGGCATACGCACCAAAAATGGCTAAAGAAACAGGTAGATCCATGTTTAACTGTTTGGCTTTTAGCCCATTAATAGCATTTGTTAAAAATGGCAATGCACTGTATAAAATCACGGGAGACGCTAATACAAGGCTTATCCATCGAAAGTACTGTTCAAAATCATCTTCCATCCCAGAAAACATGCCGAAATACATGGCAAATGCAAACATCATTACTTGCATCGTCATTAAACCAGCAACACCAAGACGGCGAATATATGCTTTTGCCACGAGTTGTTTTTGACTTGCTTCGAGATCAGCTTGAAATGGGTAGGCTTTGTAGCCTATTTCAAGCAGGGACTTGATGATTTCGCTCAGTGGTAGGGCATCTTTGTGCCATTGTATCATGGCGCGATTTGTCGATGTATTCACATCAACTCGTTTCACGGCAGGCATATTGAGTAATTGCTTTTCAATTAGCCACGCACAGGCCGCGCACGTAATACCTTCAACGGTTAAAAGAACTTCGCTTACGTCATTGCTCTGCGAAATAAATTCTTCCTGAATATCTGGATTATCATAACTGGTAATAAATGCGAGCTGTTCAGGTACTAGTTGCTCAACTTTCCCTGCTCGAACTGTCCTAAATTTATAATAATCAGTCATACCTTGCGCAACAATTGTTTCAGCAACTGTTTGACATCCAATACAACACATAGGCTGAGCGCTACCGTCAATCTCGACGGTCGCACTAAACCCAGAGGGAACACTTTCAAGACAGTGAAAGCAATTATTAGCCATGATGATACAACTACTTATATTCAGGATTAATCGCGATACTTTGCTGGTTAGGCAAGGTAATGTTTTCTTTTAGCTTCCAACTTGCATCTGTTGGTTCAATAAATACGGTATAAGTCCCTTCACTATAAGGCTCAACTATCGCAGTAAATTCACCATTAGCATTAGGTGTTAAATGAACATTAAAATCATGCTCTCCAATAGTACGGTGGTAAAAAGAGACTTTTAAAGAGTGAATATTACTGGTGTCGCCTTTAGTGAACTTAAAGCTGATTTTGTCATGTTCAGCAGTTAGATTACCGTGTAAGTAAAGCGCTTTAGCTTTGTCAAACTTGCTTAGCTCTAAATTAATTGCTTTCCCTTTTTTATAGTAATCGTCAACAACCATGTCAGGTCCATTTCCGATAGCAGTGATAAACAACGATATACAACCAATAATGGCAACAAGAGGGAAAAAAATTAAAAACCAAGGCCAGAAATTTTTATACCAAGGAGTAGGGCTCATAAATACACTTCATTAGTTTGTGATGGGGACATTTTATAGGATTTGTTTTAAAAAGACTAAAAAAAAGCCTCCGAATGGAGGCTTTTTTGATCTCAATTAATGTATTGAAATAAAAGATGAAAGTTACAACATTTTATTAACGTTGTGATTATTTATCTTGCGATAAACTGTAAACATACGCTGTTAATAAGTGTACTTTTTCTTCACCTAAAATATCCTTCCATGCTGGCATAACACCTGCGCGGCCATTAAGCAGTGTTTCTTCAACAGCACGTTGAGAACCACCGTACAACCAAATATTGTCGGTTAAGTTAGGTGCACCAAACGGTAGGTTATGAGCAACAGACCCTTTACCATCAGCACCGTGACACGCCGCACACATTGCAAACTTGGCAGCACCCGCTTCAGCATCTTTTTGATTAACTGTACGACCAGATAAACTTAAAACGTGAGCGGTCATTTCTTTAACGCCTTGTTCACCCAAAGCTGCACCCCATGGTGGCATTGCTGCAACGCGACCGTATAGAAGTGTTTCTTTGATTTTGTCAGGCGTGCCGCCGTATAACCAATCGTTATCAGTTAGGTTAGGGAAGCCCATACCACCACGTGCATCTGAGCCGTGACATTGTGAACAGTTTTGTGCGTATAAACGCTGACCAATTTCTAGGGCTTTTTCGTCTGCGACAAGAGTTTCTATATCTTGTTTTGCAAAGCCTTCAAAGATAGGACCAAAACGCTCATCAGCTGCTTTATACTCTTGGTCAAGTTTTACATACTCACCATTAGCATGTGCTTCTTCAATTGCCTTTTTAGACTCAGCTAAAGAAGTAACACCTTGGTTCGAACTTGTCCATTTAGCTAAGCCTTCCCAGTTACCTAAACCTGGGTATGCTGCTAAATAATAGACTGACCATGCAAATGTTGCGAAAAACATGTAAGTCCACCACTTAGGTAGTGGATTGTTTAGCTCTTCAATGCCATCAAATTCATGCCCACAGCTTTCACCTTCCTTAACACCAGCGTAGTTTGTTAAGTTCCACACTAATAAGCCAAAGATGATAAGTAAGCATGCTAGGGTTAATACAATAACCCAAATACTCCAAAAGCTAGTCATTTCTCAGACCCCTTTTCCTCGTTAGAGAGTGTTTTGTTGTGTTTGCTCTCATCTTCAAAAATAGCATTTGCAGCGTCTTTAAAACGCGTTTTGCTACGTTTGCTGTATGCCCACACAACAATCACAATAAACAATACTAAAATTACCAGAGTTAATATGCCTCTGTATGTTCCGTAATCCATAATCAATTACTTCAAATGCGTGCCAAGCTGTTGCAGGTAGGCGATAAGGGCTTGCATTTCTGTCGCACCTTTACCGTCATTCATTGCATCAACTTTAGCAATATCAGCGATTAGTTCTTCATCACTACCGTAACCTAAACCAGGGTGAGCTGGGTTTTGTGGGTTGATAGCGAATGTATCACGGAAAATCTTTAGCTTTTTCAGAGTCAGGCTAGTATCAACGTGATTCTCAGCTAACCAAGGGTATCCTGGCATATTTGATTCAGGTACTACATCACGAGGATTAACTAAGTGAGCATAGTGCCAATCATCTGAATAACGTTTACCTACACGAGCTAAGTCTGGACCAGTACGCTTAGAACCCCATTGGAATGGGTGATCCCATACTGATTCACCTGCAACAGAATAGTGACCATAACGCTCAACTTCGTCACGGAATGGGCGAATCATTTGCGAGTGACAGTTGTAACAACCTTCACGAACGTAAATATCACGGCCTTCCATTTCAAGTGCGTTTAGTGGACGTAACCCATCAACAGGTTTCGTTGTATCGTCTTGGAACATTAGCGGAGTGATCTCAACCAATGCACCAAAACTGATAGCAAAAACAGTCAAGATAGCCATCAGGCCAATATTCTTTTCAACTATTTCATGTTTGTTTTGTGAATTATTATTGCTCATCATCTCGCTCCGTTATGCTAACTGTGCTTGCGCGTCTAATTTCAACGAATCATTTTTCGCTGTAATTGTACGGTAAACGTTATAAGCCATAACCAACATACCCGCTACGATGAATACACCGCCTAGGAAGCGCATAACATAGAAAGGATAAGATGCTTGTAGTGACTGAACAAAGCTGTACATCAATGTACCGTCAGAGTTAACTGCGCGCCACATTAGACCTTGCATTACACCTGAAATCCACATTGCTACGATGTAAAGTACAACACCCACGGTATGTAACCAGAAATGCGTATTTACAAGTTTCACACTGTACATACGACCTTGTGAGAACAATGCAGGAATAAGGTGATAAATAGCACCAATTGAAATCATAGCAACCCAACCGAGTGCACCAGAGTGAACGTGACCTACAGTCCAATCAGTGTAGTGAGATAATGCATTTACAGATTTAATTGCCATCATCGGTCCTTCAAAGGTAGACATACCGTAGAAAGAAAGTGAAACAACTAAGAAACGAAGTACAGGGTCAGTTCTAAGCTTATGCCATGCACCAGACAGGGTCATGATACCGTTGATCATACCACCCCAAGAAGGCACGAATAAGATAATAGACATCACCATACCTAAACTTTGCGTCCAATCTGGAAGTGCAGTGTAGTGTAAGTGGTGAGGACCAGCCCAAATATATAAAGAAACAAGCGCCCAAAAGTGAACAACTGATAAACGGTAAGAATAAACCGGACGACCCGCTTGTTTTGGTACAAAGTAATACATCATACCAAGGAAACCAGCAGTCAATAAGAAGCCTACAGCGTTGTGACCGTACCACCATTGAACCATTGCATCTACAGCGCCTGCATAGATTGAGTATGATTTAGTGAGTGATACTGGAACAGCCATACTGTTTACGATGTGCAATACTGCAACAGTAATAATGAAGCCGGCATAGAACCAGTTTGCAACATAGATATGTGATACTTTACGCTTCGCGATAGTTCCCATAAATACGACAGCGTAGGTTACCCATACAACCGCAATTAATATGTCGATTGGCCATTCAAGCTCTGCATAT
This sequence comes from Pseudoalteromonas sp. KS88, assembly GCF_004766475.1. Taxonomy (NCBI): domain Bacteria; kingdom Pseudomonadati; phylum Pseudomonadota; class Gammaproteobacteria; order Alteromonadales; family Pseudoalteromonadaceae; genus Pseudoalteromonas; species Pseudoalteromonas sp. KS88. The sequence goes on along the minus strand of NZ_PYHV01000032.1, from coordinate 33,346 downwards.
TCTTTAGAGCTAGTAATACCTAAAGGTAATGTGATAGCTGCAAGGACAATAACTAATTGCCAACCCCAAAAGGTAAAGGCGGCTAATTTGTCTGAAAGAAGGCGCGTTTGACAAGTACGTTGCACAACATAGTAAGATGTTGCGAAAAGTGCACTGGTACCAAATGCGAAAATAACTGCGTTCGTATGTAACGGACGAAGTCGAGAGTATGTTAACCATGGTGTATCAAAGTTAAGTGCTGGCCAAGCTAATTGGGCAGCAATCAGAACCCCAATACCCATGCCAACGATGCCCCAAATCACTGTCATAATAGCGAATTGGCGTACAACTTTATAGTTGTACTCAGTTTGTGATGCTACTGTTTGGCTCATTTTCTGGCTTCCGCTGCAATATATGCGTTTAGAAATGAATTACCCACTTTAAAAAAGTGGGGCCTACTATTACTCCACAAGTGTGTTACCTAAAACCTTCAATGCGTTGACTGCTTCAGAAAACAAACTCGAGAAACCCTTATTTTTGCGGGGGAAATGATAAAATTTTTGGCCTAAAAAAGATAGGTCAATTGCATAAAATTATGACATCAATCAATTTTTATCATGTTGTTGATTATTTTTTGACATACTTTTTAATCTTATGAGGGTAATTACCCTTCAGTTGTTGTCTTTTACCGATGTGCTTATTAGTATCTCTTGTCTATACAATAGGAGTTACGATGCAATTTAAAAAAAGATCACTGCTTTTAATTTCAGTTATTAGCCTGACTGCATGCAAGCCTCAAGAGACAAGTATAGAAGAGCAGGCAACAGTCGCAAGTTGCCTTTCAAATGAACCATGCATTTATGATCAACAAATAAAAGTGTGGTTATCAGAGTCGACAGTCTCGCCAGAAACGCCTTTTGATATAAACTTATCATTACCTGAAGGCTTGCAAGTTAAACGTGCCAAGCTTGAAGGTGTGACTATGTATATGGGATATATTCCTGTTTTTTTCGAATCAGTAGCAGGTAAATTTCGTGCGACTACTATGGTAGGCGTTTGTTCTGAAAAAAATATGGAATGGAAACTATCCATAGAGTTAAAAGATCAGCAAGGTAATAACTCCCAAATTTCTTATAATTTCATCGTCAAACAGTAGGGTCCGCCTAGGAGCGCTTTACTCTTTGTTGCCTACATGGATGGTGGTAAGGGGCGTGAGCGAGATGCGGTAGCTTTGCTCGATTTTAACTTAGCCCACTAGGTTACAAATCTCGCGCCGCGATTAAATCGCGCTTAGTTTGAACGAATTTTAATCCGCAAAGGTTAACAGACCCTAATCATTTATTGTTCCACCTCTTTATCTTCTGCGTACATTATTTAATTTAGCTATAAATTTAGTCTATTTTTAACCACTTACTCCACTGCGATGCTTATTTACTCACTGATTCTGCATAATTATGGTTAGTAATTAACAGTGAGTTTTACGGTTTCTATAAAACTGTGTGATCAAGATGTGAATTTTTCTAATTCAGGTATTTATAACCATTGATTACATTCGATTACAAACTCTGCTCATTTGATTTCATTCGTTTTTTTACTGTGGTTTGAATTACATATCTAATTGAAATTAAGTTGTTTTATCGTGTTAACAATGAAACATCAATTAACTTATGTACCCTTTAAAGGTCGGTGAAAATCAAGGTGTCTAAATTCTGCTCCCACATTCAGTTTTCGTTCAGTTAACTCAGCCTAAGTTGCCCCCGGCTGACTCGTCATTCTAACAATATCGAGCGGTATTACCTGATAAGGGTACTTTTTCCAACAAGTAGGGTTTAACATGAAAAAATCAATTCTTGGTTTAGCTGTTGTTTCAGCAATTCCTATGTTCTCAACAAGTGTTATTGCTGCAGACGAAGCAGCTCAGTCAATTGAAAAAATCCAAGTAACGGGTTCTCGCATTAAGCGTTCTGATATGGAAAACGCTAGCCCAGTTACACTTATTGGCGCTGATGATATCAAAGCAATGGGCGCTACGAGCATCGACAGCGTGCTTCAAAAAATGACTGCCACTGGCGGTGCGATGACTAACCCTGGCGTTAATAATGGTTCAGGTGGTAATGCACGAATCGACCTACGTGGTCTTGGTGCTAACCGTACATTAGTACTTGTAAATGGTCGTCGTATGATTGCATCAGGTACAGGTGCAGCATCAACTGTTGACTTGAATACAATCCCAGTTTCAATGATTAAATCGGTTGAAGTATTAAAAGATGGCGCGTCTGCTGTTTATGGTACTGATGCTGTTGCAGGTGTTGTGAACATCATCTTAAAAGATGATTTCGAAGGCTTGGACATGAATGTGAACTCTGCAATCACTGGTGAAGGTGATGCAACAGAAACGTCATTTGATTTCACAGTAGGTACTAGCTTCGACAAAGGTAATATCGTTGTTGGTATGCAATATACTGATCGTGGTGAAGCGTCTCAAGCTGACCGTGATTTCTCTAAGTGCCCAATTGCTGAAGGTGCGAACGGTTTAAACTGTAATGGCGGCTCTGTGTATTCAGAGGGTGGCCACATTTGGCAAGACAGTACAACAAAAGCGCTTGACGATGATGGTAAAGAAGTTAGCGTTGGTTTAGCACAAGGTGATAATGGTTTAAGTGGTTTAGGCGGCTTACACCCATTTACAGATGCTGACCGTTTTAACTTTGCACCTTCAAGCTACCTATATACGCCGATGGAGCGTTTAAACCTAACGGGTTTAGCTACATACGAAATCAGCGATGAAACGCGCGTGTTTACTGAATTTACTTATACTAAACGTTGGTCGCAACAGCAAATGGCGCCACAACCAGTGTGGTTCGGCTTTAAGTATGACAAGTCAATGGGCGATTCATTACTTGATCAAACTTACACAAGTAAAGTTGATGCAGACGGTGATGGTTATGCTGATAAAGATGCCGATGGTAAATACCTAACGCAAACTGCAAATTATAAATACGGCGATGATATTTTCTATGGCCGTCGCATGTCAGACACTGGCGCGCGTTATTTCGAACAATCAGTTGATACTGTTCGTGCTGTAATCGGTGCTGATGGTTATGCTGGCGATTATTTCTGGGATGTGTCTGCAAACTTTGGCCGTAACGATTCTGTCGACAAGTTAAGCAACCTTCACAATATGGGTGCTATTGGTGATAGCATCATGTACACAAACGATGAAAATGATGTAGTAGGAACATTTAATCCACTAGATCAAGCTGCATGGACAAGCGAAGACTTCCGTCGCAATGTTTACACCGAAGTTAACAATGGCGGCAGCCAGCTATTTATTTTAGCAGCGTCAGTATCGGGCGAAATGTTTGAACTACCTGCGGGCTATGCAGCATTTGCAGCAGGTATTGAGCGCCGTCAAGAAAAAGCGTGGTTTACGCCGGATTCATTGACAGCACAAGGTCTTGCAAATGACCCTATGGTTGAGCCAACAGCGGGTGGCTTTGATGTAAATGAAGCATATGTAGAGTTTGCTTTACCATTATTAGCTGATGCACCACTTGCACAAAACGTTGAATTAAGCGCTGCAATTCGTGCCTTTGATTACAGCACTTTTGGTTCAGACGAAACGTGGAAATTAGGCCTTACGTGGAAAGTAAACGACGAGTTAATGTTACGTAGTGTTGTTTCAACAGCATTCCGTGCACCGACAGTATCTGAGTTATATTCTGGTAATTCACCTTCTTTCGAACAAGTAGAGTTCCCAGGTGCACAGGACCAAGCAGAAGTGACAGTAGGTGGTAATAACCAATTAACGCCAGAAGAAGCGGATACTTTAACTGCTGGTATCGTATACGAGCCGCAGTGGTTTGAAGGCTTCAGCATGACGCTTGATTACTACGATATCGAAATCGAAAATGCGATTGCAACCGTTGATAATCAATACATTGTTGATCAGTGTTTAGTTGCCGCAAGTAATAAAGATTCTGCACTATGTAAATCAAGTAATGTAAAACTTGATTCAACAGGTCGTATTACTTTTAATAATCAATTACAAAATATTGGTTCAGAGAAAACTTCAGGTGTTGATTTAAACCTTAGCTACTCATTTGAAGCTGCAGGTCTTAACTGGAAGGCTGGTTTAGACACAACGTATCTTGACGAATATGTAGTTGAAGTAACTGGCGACCCAGTTGATTACGCAGGTGTTATCACATCTGGTACAGGTGGTTATGCTGAGTTTAAATCTAACCTAACAATTAATGTTGCTGGTGATAACTGGGATGCTCAGTATCAAGCGCGTTACATTGCAGGTATGGACAGCTACTCATGTATTGGTAAAGAAGATTCGTGCTACGCACCGACTACACCAACTGTGATTTATCATGATGTGAGTGGATCATACTTAGTTAATGATACAGTTTCATTAACAGCGGGTATTAACAACTTGTTTGATAAGCAACCGCCTTACTACACAGGTAATAACGATTCAAACACTGACCCGTACACATACGATGTACTTGGTCGTCGTTTCTTTGCTGGCGTGAATGTTAAATTCTAATCAGTAAAACCGTTTGACTCTGAAAAGGCCCAGTTTACTGGGTCTTTTTTATTGAACTAAATAAAATGTGACAGTAAACTAATGTATATAAATAATTCATTAGGAGAATTGATTGTTAAAACAGGATGAAAATTTATCCTTTATTATAGAACCCGAGCTAAGCCCGCGCTCAGAACAACGTATTGACTTGTATTTTTCTATTCCCAACGAAATGGGTATTAACCCGCAAACCCTCAGTGAAGAAGCGTATTTCAACAACCATTTTAAGTCTCATTTAGCTTATAACGCTAAAAATATTCACCTGCCTTTAGTACGAAGCCGCTTTGTGAGTAAAAATAAAGGTGAGCAACAAGATTACCGTCAAAACCTCAACCTTTATTGCTATCAAGTTAGGCTTGCGATAGATACCGATGTGAAAGATGCACTTAAAATAACAGACAAAGATGCTTTTTATATTCGCGCGACTGAATTAGCTGAGCAGAGTAAAGGGCTATTAAAAAAACTGCGCCGTTATACACCCGATAATGAAAAACTGGTGTCATTTTATACCAATGCAGATAATTATTTGAGCTGGCAAATTGAACAATCATTTTTAAAGTTACTCGACGAAGGTCCTAGAAGTAGTGATCATGCTAAAGAGCGCAGTGACTTATTGAACTTTTGCAAAGCAGAGCAAGCATACAGGCAAGAACATCAATATAACTCTGAATCTACCTTACAAGACGCCAACAGAATCACAAACAAGATGCGTTTATTGCAGCGACTTATTGAACACGGGGTTGTACTTAATCGTCATACACGACATTTAAATAGCTATTTAAAGCGACTTGTAAAAGGCTCTGTTACAGCCGTGATCATGGCGTTTGTAATGGTTGTAGTTTTAAATGCGCGAAGTAACTTTACTGAAATAACAGCGACCTTAGTGATTATTCTTGGCGCGATCTACGGTATGCGTGAAATTTTCAAAGAGGATATAACGCGTGTGATCTGGCGAACCATTGTAAAAGGCCGGCCAAAGTGGCGCTTTCAGTTTAGAAACAGTGTCACAAAAGATAAAATTGCTACGCAGTATATATGGCTTGAATATACGCGGTTTAAACGTATTCCACAGGGTGTTCGTAATATCTTTTCAAAACGTAGGCAACAAAATAGATTGGCCGCGCAGTGGTTTCATTTTGCTAGTGAGACGCGTGTTGGTGCAAAAGAGTTTTTGCCAGGCTACGATACGTTGCAGCAAACACTGCGTTTTAGCCTTGCACCATTTACGCGTTATTTGAAAAAAGGCGAAGGAAAGCTTTATCATTTAGATAGTAGTAAAATTTCAAAACAAAGTGTTGAACGCCGTTACCAGTTAAATGTAGTCGTGGTGTATCAAAGCCAAGAGCAAACTACACATCAACGCTATAAAATAACCTTAAATCGCAGTAAAATCGTAAATATAGAACTCATTTCAAGTAAAAAAGAATAACGTTCATCATGAAAATATATGGTAGAAATCAAACTACCATATATTTTTATTCAGCTTTAATAAACCAGTGCTGATTCGGGTTATTTTTCTAAGCCTGTTTTGCTATATAACGATACCTTGTCAGAGACTAACGTGATTTCGATATTTTTTGTTTCATCTCCCCAAACACAATTCGTGTGAAGTGTTTTTTCTACGCAGTTATCTGCACTTCCTAAAATAGCTTCAACTTGTGTTTTGTCCATGCCGATAGAGATCTTTTCGTAGTTCTCAAGGCTCACTTTTGAGCAAGCTGCTAGCGATAAAGTTGCTGCAATGATTAGTATTTTTTTCATGGTAACGTTCCTTCTAATGTTTAAATTTTCTTATTTGTACAATCATACCCATTTTCGGGTGGTCAAAATAATGAACTTCACCACTGATCACGCGTTTGAACTGTGCAAAACGTGCGCTTTGAAGCTCGCCATTTTCTAGCTTTTCACTAAAATCAAATTCAGTATTAATATACAGATAGTGGCGTAAATAAATATTAAAAAACCCTTCTAATTGCCACTTTTCTGGTGTGTCTTGCGCTACGGGCATAAGTGACTGAGATGAAGGGTTAATAGCGCTGATAAAGCTATCATTAAAACGAGTGTCAGCAGCTATTGGTTTTGTTTGAAGGTGTTTGCCACCATACAGTTTAATGCTTTGTGAACGAGATTTCCTTACACCTTTAAATCGCCACCCTGTGTGTAAGATAGGTTTAAGCCCCTTACGAACAAGTTCACGCTGTTGATCTACAAACTGTAATTGCTCAGGGCTGAGCAGGTAAGTATTTAGCATATCATCTTTTGTCTCTGCATTGGGGGTCAAAGGCAAAGTGTCGTAACTGTTAACGTAATCAATCGTATCATCACATAAATTAGAGCGTCTGGCCCCAATAACAGAGTCAGTTAAAGATGTGGAGTTAAAGCGCGTATCGCCATCAATACATTCTGTTTTAGCTTGCGCAACGTACCAAGGTGTCAGTAAGTCAACGGGATTTTTTGCCTTGATGGGCTGTTTTTTTAAGCTAAAGTCTTCTTGTAGAAATGGGGCAGGCCGCTGCTCAAAAATCAGCACCTCCACTTCAAACCATCGCTCTGCGAACGCTGTGCTGCTAAATATACAACATAAAATTAATAATGATTTTTTAAACAACATTAATGGCTAACCTTTTTAGAGAAATCTGCAATCATTGCAGTGACCATTTTTAAGCGTTCACGGGCATTTGCCTCGCTGATCGCAAAGCGCAGTTTATTTGCGCCATCCATTTTGTACACATGGGGTGCACTTTGTATCAAACCAATTATGAAGCTTGGGTTAACCTTTGTATCTTGGGTAAACTCAAAGTAACCACCTTTGGGGTTGGCTTCAATCTTTTTAATACCTAATTCACTGGCTTTTTGTTTAAGTTGCTGCAAGCTAAATAGGTTTTTAGTGGCATCAGGCAGTAAACCAAAGCGGTCAATTAACTCGACTTGAAGTTCATCCATGTCATCTACAGTAGCACAGCTTGCAATACGTTTGTAAATACCTAAGCGGGCGTTTACATCATGAATATAATCATCAGGTAATAATGCGGCGAGTTTTAAATCGACCTCGCTTTGCTGTTGTAATAAGTTATCAAGCGTCGGCTCTTTACCTTCGCGCAGTGATTGCACGGCTTGCTCAAGCATTTCCATGTATAAATTAAAGCCAATGGTTTGCATTTGTCCGGATTGATCATCACCGAGTAATTCACCCGCACCACGTATTTCTAAATCGTGTGTCGCTAATGCAAATCCAGCACCTAAATCCTCTAGCGATTCGATGGCTTCTAAGCGTTTTACAGCATCTTTAGATAATGACTTAGGGTGACCTGTTAATAAATAAGCGTACGCTTGGTGGTGGCTGCGACCCACACGACCACGCAGCTGATGAAGCTGGGCAAGGCCTAACTTATCTGCTCGGTCCATGATGATGGTATTAGCGGTTGGTATATCAATACCGGTCTCGATGATGGTGGTACAGACTAATACGTTGTATTTTTGATGGTAAAACTCACTCATTAACTGTTCGAGTTCACGCTCGCGCATTTGACCGTGGGCTGATGCAACGCTGGCTTCAGGCACCCACTCACTGATCTCTTGAGCCACGCGGTCAATGGTTTCTACATTATTGTGCAAAAAGTAGACTTGGCCGCCACGTTTTATTTCACGTAATACAGATTCGCGAATAAGCTCTGCATCGCGCTGACGAACAAAGGTTTTTACTGCAAGGCGTTTAGCTGGTGGAGTGGCGATAATTGATAAGTCACGCATGCCACTCATTGCCATATTTAATGTACGTGGGATAGGCGTTGCGGTAAGCGTTAAAATATCAACATCGGCGCGCAATGATTTTATTTTTTCTTTTTGGCGTACACCAAAGCGGTGTTCTTCATCTACAATGAGTAGGCCTAAATCTCTAAAATTAATATCTTGTTGTATTAATTTGTGCGTACCAATGACAATATCGAGTTTACCTTCGGCCATCTTTTCAAGGGTGTCTTTTTGCTCTTTAGGCGAATTGAAGCGTGAAAGCACACCGACTTCAATAGGGAAATCAGCAAAACGATCTTTGAAGTTTTCAAAGTGTTGTTGGGCAAGTAGGGTAGTGGGCACTAATACAGCTACTTGTTTGTTGTCGTTTACGGCAATGAACGCGGCGCGCATAGCGACTTCTGTTTTACCAAAGCCCACATCACCACACACGAGTCTATCCATGGCGTGTTTGCTTTGCATATCACCAAGCACAGCTTCTATGGCATTGCGTTGGTCGTCGGTTTCTTCGAATGGGAAACCATCACTAAATGCGCGGTATGCACTGCCATCGAGAGCAAAAGCGTTGCCTGGTTTTGCTTGGCGCTGGGCATAAATATCAAGCAGCTCTGCAGCGACATCACGAACTTTTTCAGCGGCACGTTTTTTTGCTTTTTCCCAAGCATCTGAGCCTAGTTTATGCAGCGGCGCGCTGGCTTCTTCGCCACCAGAATAACGGCTTAACATATGTAGGGCAGATACCGGCACATAAAGCTTCGCTTCACCGGCATAGGTTATGGTTACAAACTCAGTGACGAGTCCTGCAGCATCAATAGTTTGTAGACCTTGGTAACGGCCAACACCGTGATCTAAATGCACAATAGGTTGGCCTACTTTAAGCTCAGCTAAGTTTCGGATCAGCGCATCTTGGCTTGCTTCGTATTTATGCTTTCGGCGACGGCGCTGGGATACTTTAATTCCCAGTAACTCTTGTTCGGTGATAATGCTAAGCGCGGGCTTTGCACTTAATAGTACACTTTGCTCAAGCGGGCTAACGATTAAACCGACATCGCTCTTGCTAGCAGTAAAGTCATCAAACGAATCAAACTCTTTGAGTTTTAAGCCACTGGGCTTTAGTAATGCAAGCAAAGATTCACGTCGCCCGTCAGACTCTACCGAGATCAGCACGCGGCCTTTTTGTTTTTTTTGTGCCGCTATATATTCAATAAATGCTTGATACGGTTCATGTTGTTTATGATCAATTCGAACGGCTGGTAGTTCGCCTATTGCTAAGTTTTTATTCCCTGCTTTGGTGGGTAATTTAGCTTGGCTTAAGCGTATACGGGCAAAGTTACCTAAGTTTGAAAACAGTTCATTGAGCGGTTGATAAAGCTCAGTTGGTTCGAGAAGGGGTCTAAGCGGATCGACTCGGCGGTTTTCATAGCGAACATTTACATCATGCCAAAATTGATCGGCAGCATGCTCTAAATCACCATATTGCATAACCGTTGTGGTATCAGGTAGGTATTCAAATATGGTTGCAAGCTGCTCAAAAAACAGCGGCATATAATACTCAATACCCGCAGGCCAGTTTCCTTTAGTGACTTGCATATACACAGAGTCTTGCTCTGCGCTGGCGCCAAACTTTTCGCGGTAGTTTATTCTAAAGCGTTCAATGTCACTTTCATTGGTTGGAAACTCATGGGCAGGGAGTAACTCTATTTTATCTACTTTCTCGTCAGAACGTTGAGTTTCAACATCAAATAGGCGAATAGAATCGAGCTCGTCGTCAAAAAAATCTAACCTAAATGGATGTGGGCTACCCATAGGGTATAAGTCAACAATTGAGCCACGAATAGCGTATTCACCATGCTCCATAACTTGCTGAACATGTAAATAACCCGCTTGCTCTAGGTTATTACGCAAGCTGTGGGTATCTAATGTATCGCCTACTTTAAAGTTAAGTGTAGAGCCATAAATAAACGAGGCCGGGGCCGTGCGCAGCATTAACGTAGATACAGGTACAATTAATACGCTTTGTTGCTCTTTTTTTAGTGTATTTAGGGTCGCTAATCGTGACGAAATTATATCTTGGTGCGGCGAAAAGTGATCATATGGCAGGGTTTCCCAATCAGGAAATACCATTACCGGGTGATTAGGTAATAAATAATCAAGTTCTGTCTCTAAGCGCAGCGCACTGGGTGTATCAGGAGTGACAATTAGCACTAAGCTGTCTTGTTGTTTTACCCCTTGTGCAATAGCGATACTTAAACCACTACCGGTGAGTTGCCCCCATTGAATTTTATCTTTTTGAGATTTTACCCAAGGCAAGGCTGCCCATTGCGCAAACGCCATTTATTACTCCTTAAATGCGCCTCAACTGAGGCGCTAATTTATTCTAATCGCGGTAAATTTTAGTGAGGTCTTGATAGTGATCAATTCGGCGATCACGTAAATAAGGCCATATACGTCTTACGTTCTCTGAACGTTTTTGATCAAGTTCCACCACTAAAATTTGCTCGTCAGTATTATTTGCTTCGCTGAGCATTTCACCTTGAGGGCCTGCTATAAATGAATTGCCCCAAAATTGAATACCGTCACTTTGCTCGCTTGGGTCAGTTTCATGGCCTACGCGGTTGGCACTTATAACGGGCACGCCATTTGCGACAGCGTGAGCACGTTGCGAAATAACCCATGCATCTTTTTGTCGTGTTTTTTCGTCGTTATCGTCACGTGGGTCCCAACCAATTGCGGTTGGGTAAATTAGTAACTCAGCACCCGCCATCGCCATCAAGCGGGCAGCTTCGGGGAACCACTGATCCCAGCACACTAATACCCCTAATTTACCTACTGAGGTTTGGATAGGCTCAAAGCCTAAATCACCTGGGGTAAAGTAAAACTTTTCATAAAACCCAGGATCATCAGGAATATGCATTTTGCGATATTTACCTGCAATCGAGCCGTCTTTTTCTAGCACAATTGCGGTATTGTGATAAAGACCTGTGGCGCGTTTTTCAAATAATGAAGCGACTATGACGATGTTTAGCTCATTTGCTAATTTACCCAATGCGTCACTACTTGGCCCTGGGATAGTTTCAGCTAAATCAAAAACATCAACATCTTCGGTTTGGCAAAAGTAGAGGCTGCGGTGTAGTTCTTGAAGTACCACAAGTTGAGCACCTTGGTTGGCAGCGTTACGTATAGCTGCAATTGATTTTGCCATGTTTTGCTCGGCGTTATCAGTATTGCTTTGCTGCACTAAGGCAACCGTTAATTTATTTGACGACGTCATTATGGTGCTCCAACTAAAAATCCGCGAGGTAACTGCATGGTAATGCAATGTAAGCTGCCAAACTGATGAATAATAGGCAAACAATTTACCCCAATAATTGAGTGCTCAGGGTAGGCACGCTGAATTTGTGCAAGTGCTTTAGTATCGTTTTCATCATTGTAAGTGGGTACTAATACGGCATCATTGATAATTAAATAGTTTGCGTAGGTTGCTGGCAGCCTATCGCCATCGTTGTTATACACCGCTTTTGGCCAAGGTAAATCAATCAAGGTATAAGGGTGACCTGTTGGCGTTTGAAAATCTTTCAACTGTATTTGCATCTTATCAAGCGCGTCAAAATGCTCATCTGTTGTGTCATCACACTTTACATAAACTAGGGTATTGTTAGGTGCAAAGCGTACAAGGGTATCAATATGGCTGTCAGTATCATCACCGGCTAAATAACCATGGTCAACCCATAAAAACGAACTTGCCCCTAATTGCAGCTGCAATTGTGCTTCAATCTGTGGTTTTGTCAGGGTTGGGTTACGGTTTGGATTAAGTAAACACTCGCGGGTGGTAAGCAGTACACCATGCTCGTTTATTTCAACGCCGCCGCCTTCTAATACTAAATCAATTTTTTGGTATTGATTTGCAGGAGCAGCAAGCTGGTTAACAAGTACTTTGTTAATTTGATTATCAAGGGTGCTTTCAAACTTGTTACCCCAGCCATTGAAGGTGTAATCAAGAATAGCTAATTGGCTTGCATCCTGTGTGTTTGCACAGGTCAATGGGCCATGGTCGCGTGCCCAAGTGTCATTACAAGGGGTGAGCACAAAGTGCACCCGAGCAATATCAATCTCATTACTGGTTAATAGTTGGCTTATATGTGTTTGCAATGCATTGTTATGTGCAACTATAACAACCTGTTGTCGCTTGCATATATGTTTGCAAAGGGATATGTAAACAGGCTCTACAGCGCTTAAATTATCACGCCAATCAGTATCTTGGTGAGGCCAAGTAAGCATCACAGCATCTTGCTCAGCCCATTCGGGTAAAAGTCTAAAGTTCATGAAGTTAATAAACAAATTAAGGTGCGTCTAGTTTAGCATTTCAAGCACAGATGTCAGCTTTTATAAGTGATTAGTCAGGCTTGTTTTCGTGTTCATTACTTGGTTTGTCTGATTGCAGTTGTTGTCGTTTTTTCAGCTGTCTAGTTTGAGCGTGTAAACTAGCTCTTACGACAAGTTCTTGGTCTGAATCACGAATTGCTATAAAAAGCAGCGTATACTGGTAATGTTCATCATCTAGCTTATCAATAGCAACCACTTCAGTGTAACAATAAACCGCAGAGGCTTCGTGTTGCAAAAATAGTTTTGTTCTAAACGCTTGGCCTAATGAATAGACTTGGCTTGATGTTAACTTTACACCACCTCCACCATAACTATCACAGTAAAGGGCATTATCTTCAGGTTGCTCTGAAGCTAAAATATGGCTCATGATCAAGTCTATTTTACGTGACTGAGCTTGCAAAAATACGGCGAGTTCTTGTGCTATATCGCCTAAATTACGTAAAGGTCTTAAAGAGCTTTGCTCAAGTTCACTCACTTCGTTAGCGAGTTTGAATAACGGAGGAATATCAGCTTCTAGCTGAGCAGGGCTTTGTGGCACATTGTGTTTATCAATGGCAAAAAGATTGACTCTATTACTCTCAGCAATTTGAAAGTACTGCTCAAACTCAGTTAACTTTTCATTATTCATCATTAGACTCCACAGCGCGCATTTACTAATAGTAGCGCTGCCACGCGTAAATTACTAGTGATGAAATTTTAATAAAAAAGGGCAAACCTATGTTTGCCCTTAATTTTTTATATTCTAGAGGTTATAAATTACCCTCTATCGTATCCACATTTTCACGTTTGTGATGCTCAGAAATTTCATTTGCTAATTCATTACGAGAGCGTTTTTCACTGAGTTTACGTTCAGTAAGCCAATAGAAAAACAAGGGCACAAAGAATACGGCTAAGAATGTTGCAGCCATCATGCCACCCATAACACCGGTGCCAACGCTGTGACGCGCACCTGCACCTGCACCCGAGCTTAGCACTAACGGCACAACGCCTAATATGAATGCCAGCGAAGTCATAATGATGGGCCTGAATCTTAATCGGGCTGCCTCAAGTGCGGCAGCGCTTGCGCTCCAGCCTTGCTGATGTTTCATTAAGGCATATTCAACGATCAATATGGCATTTTTACTCGCAAGACCAAGTAAAGTAACTAAACCGATTTGGAAATAGACATCGTTTGTCATACCTACTAACCAAATAGACACAAGTGCACCAAAGGTACCAAATGGTAGCGCCAGCATTACAGATAAAGGTAATGACCAGCGTTCATAAAGCGCTGCAAGAATCAAAAACACCATAATCACGGCGAGCCCAAGTGCGAGACCGGTTGTGCCTGAGCTGCGCTTTTCTTGATATGCCGAACCTGTCCAGTCGTATGTCATGTCTGGCGGAAGCACAGCTTTTGCAATACGCTCAACTTCGGCAATAGCTTGTCCAGAGCTGTAGCCTGGAGCTGCATTACCCAGTAACTTAACCGCAGAAAGGTTGTTATAACGGTTTAAGCTTTCAGGGCCGCGGCTAAATTCTATATTAGTAAACGCAGACATGGGGACCATAGTACCTTGGCTGTTTTTTACATAAGTGCGGCCGATGTCGTCAGGTTTCATTCTAAATTCAGCTTCAGCAGACATAAGTACTTGCCATGCTCGTCCAAATTTATTGAAGTCATTAACGTAGTAGGTGCCTAATGTACCGGCAAGGGCTGTGAAAGCATCGTCAATTTCAATGCCCATGGCACGGGCTTGTTCACGGTCAACATCCACTTTTAGTTGTGGCGCATTAGGGCGCCAAAGTGTCTGTAAACCACTTAGAATAGGGCTCTTCTGTGCTTCAGCCATCATTAATCCCATGGCTTGTTGCAGTTTTTCGGGGCCACCAGCGCCTTTGTTTTGAATATAAAACTCAAAACCACCGGTGTTTCCTAAGCCAAAAATAGCAGGTGGGTTAAAAGCCAGTACTAATGCTTCATTAATATGAGCTGTTTTCATAAATAACTCATTCACTAAGCTTTTAGTATCTATTTTACGCTCATCCCAGTGCTTTTGCGTTACAAACAAGGTTGCAGCGCTATTTTTATATCCACCACCAATAAAATCAAAACCAGTAAAAGCCACCACATTTTCATTAGCAGGATTAGACTGCACAGCTGCAATAACTTGCTCTACCACTTCCTCTGTGCGTTCTAGAGAAGAACCATCAGGTAAGAAAATAGCCGAAATATAATAACCTTGGTCCTCATCTGGGACGAGTGAACTTGGCGTATTTTTCCACAAACCAATGGTGATAGATACCATGCCTATCATAAGCACAAGTCCAAGCGCGCCGCGACGAACCATAAAGCCAACAGTGCCAACATACTTACTGGTTATTTGAGTAAAGACTCGGTTAAACCATAAAAAGAAGCGAGCTGTTTGTTTATGTTCTTGTTTTAAAATAAGCACACAAAGAGCAGGGGTCATTGTTAGTGCTACAACACCAGATAAACTCACCGCAATTGAAATGGTGATTGCAAATTGACGGAACAGTTCACCTGTTAGGCCACCTAAAAATGCAATGGGGACAAATACTGAGCAAAGCACCAATACGATGGCAACAACTGGGCCTGATACTTCCTTCATCGCTTTAATGGCTGCTTCATGAGCACTTACATGCTCTTCATGCATGATACGTTCAACGTTTTCGAGCACAACTATCGCATCATCGACAACAATACCAATAGATAACACCATACCAAACAGTGTCAACGAGTTAATTGAGTAGCCCAGCATGTACATGCCAGCAAACGTGCCTAGTAAAGATACGGGCACAGCCAAGGTAGGAATAAGCGTTGCGCGCCAATTTTGTAAAAATAAATACACCACTAAAAATACAAGTATCATGGCCTCAATGAGTGTGATGACAACTTCGCGAATAGAAACTTCAACAAAGCGAGTGGTATCGTATGAATTTAAGTGTGCCAGTCCGGTTGGAAATTGTTGCTTAATTTCAGCAAGTACACCGTTTACTTCGGCGGCTACATCCAATGCATTTGCACCAGGTTGTAAAAATATGCCCAGTAGCACAGCCTCTTTACCATTGATTGTGCCACTAAAATTATAATCTTTAGAGCCAAGTTCGATGCGAGCTATGTCTTTTAAACGCAAACTACTGCCATCTATGTTTGAGCGAATAATAATTTCTTCAAACTGCTCAGGCTCTGATAAACGACCTTGTGCTGTTACGCTGTAAACAAGCTCTTGTGCGGACTGAGAAGTTGGTGTAGCGCCAATTTTACCTGCTGCATACTGAGAGTTTTGGCTACGAATTGCAGCAGCGACTTCTTCAACTGTTACACCTAATTGGCTCATCACATCTGGACGCAGCCAGATACGCATGGCGTAATCCTTGGCACCAAATATTTGTACGCTGGTGGTGCCAGGAATACGTTTGATTCGATCAAGTATATTTAATGTAACGTAATTAGACGTCCATAGGCTATCACGGCTGCCGTCGGGTGAATAAAAAGCATGAACTTGCAGAAAGCTTGAGGAGCCTTTTTGCACAACAACACCTTGGCGACGAGTTTCTTCAGGTAAACGTGCTTCAACCTGCTTTACTCGGTTATTCACATTGACCGCGGCTTGATCGATATCAGTCCCTATTTCAAATGTGATCTCAATGGTTGTGGCACCCGAGCTGGTTGAAGTAGATGCCATATACATCATGCCTTCAACACCAGTAATTGCATTTTCAATCGGTGCAGCCACAGTTTGTTCAAGTACCTCAGCTGAAGCGCCAGGGTAAGCAGCTGTAACTTGTACAACTGGAGGCGCTATTTCAGGATATTGGGCAATAGGTAAACTGCGCATTGCCGCAAGACCCGCTAAAACGATAACGATAGATATAACAAACGCAAAAATGGGTCTGTCTATAAAATAACGAGAAAACATACGACTCCCTGTACTTATTCAGCGTTATCGCTGTGAGATGTGTTATTAACTGCAACGGGCATGCCTGGGAAGAAAATTTTCGCCATGCCGTCAATGATTACTTCGTCACCTTCATTAAGTCCTGATTTTATTAACCAAAAGTTTTTGTTGTTTTGGCTTTCAGGTTTTTGGATCCACTCACCCACTTCAACGGGAGCAGGGCGAGCAACCGTGTTGCCTTGCTCATTTTTGGCTGCAAGGTAGACAAACTTACCGGTTCCATTATCAAGTACGGCTCGTTGTGGAATGACAAAAGCATTTTTGCGTACAGCGCCTTGTAACGTAACCCGAACAAATTGGCCCGGACGTAATTTAAAATCAGGGTTGGGTATGATGGCTTGCAATTCGCTCGTGCCAGTATTTGGATTTATACGTACATCAGAGAAGTTCACTTCACCAGTTTGTTCATAACGCGAGCCATCTTGTAATGTTATGCTGGTTTGCCAGTGACCATCTTTAGGCAATGTAAGGGAGCCTTTTTCAACATCTTGGCGCATTTTTAATTGTTCGCGTTCAGAGATGCCAAAACGTAACCGAATGGGATCAAGTTGAGTAATTTGAGTTAATAGCAAATCGGGTCCTGCAACATATGTCCCCTCTGAGACAAATTCTCGTCCCATAATGCCTGCAACTGGGGCTTTTACTTGGGCGTATTCGAGGTTCAATTTCGCTTCTTTTAAAGCTACTTTAGCTGCAGCTAGGTTAGTTTTAGCAATATCTTGTGCAGAACTCGCGTTATCAAAGTCACGTTGTGATACTGATTTGTCAGCACGAAGTTTACCTAGGCGCTTAACATCTCGCTGTGCTTGAATAAGCGAAACATTAGCACCATCAAACGCAGCTTGAGCACTTTCTACCGCTAATTGATAAGGTTCTAAGTTAATGGTAAACAAAGATTGATCTTTTTTTACGGTTTGCCCTTCGTCAAAATTACGTGACTCTAAGATCCCCGTTACACGGGCCCTTACTTCAACTTCTTTCGACCCAGAAAGTGTGGCCGGTAGTTCTATTGTAAAAGGGGCATCTTCAGTTGTTGCCTTAATTGTTGATACAGCAGCCGAAGGCATAGCTTCTTGTTGCTGTGTATTCGGGGCTTCACTACACCCTTGAATTAAGAATGAAGCAGTAGTGATTAAAAATAATGACAACTTCGATGGTACGAAAGACTGACGCATGGTTACTCCACAGATCCAATTGTATAAGTATAAAGTTAAAGCAAGTTTGAGTTAATTGAGTATGGCTTAAAGTGAGATATTACCCAATAGTAATGATTGATATTTAAACTCAGTAAACGCAAGTGTATACCCAAATTTAAAATAGGTATACACTTGCGTTTACTTTTTTCACTATTCCGTATGAAATGGTTGAAGCAAATTAGCATGTTCAATATTGGGGGCGATATGGAATCAGGTAATAGTAAACAAAATGATGTGCTCTGCGCAGCAATTCAAGAGTTTGCACAATACGGCTTATTAGGTACTACAATGGAAGCGATTGCTAAGAGTGCGAACGTTTCTAAACGCACTTTATATAAACATTACCCTAATAAGAATGCTTTGTTCGATGATGTTGTGGCACTCTTATTGGAGCGGTTTTCGCAATTACACAAGTATCCATATCAACCAAATGTAAGTGTTGATAAGCAATTAAAAGAATTGGCGCGCGTGTGCCTGTCGCTCGGGGGGGACGAGAATTATTTAACATTATCACGAATTGTTATTATCGAATCTATGCGTGATAAAGTGCAAGCCGCGCGATTAGAAGAACAATTTTTAGACTGTGAAAAAGGCTTACTAACGTGGTTTGAACAGGCTCACCAAGCGGGGATATTGAATGACATTCCAGCAGATATTGCAGCTTCAATTTTCTATGGCGGTTTAAAAGATTTAGGCTATTGGGAGCAGGTAATTATGTGGCGTCCAGCACTTGATGAAACTCGGTTAGAACAATTAATTGATGTTATGTCGAGATTTTTTATCAGAGGTATTAAATAAGGGTGAACCTGTAATAAAGTTCAACCCTTGATTTGTCACTTTATAGTTACTTGAGCTGGCTTACTAGCTGCGTTAAATTTTCCACATTGTAATCAGGTTCTTGTGCAAGCGGGTAAAGTGCTTTACCTGGTCGAGCTATAAATGCTGTTTGTAAACCGGCTTCTTTTGCACCAGCAACATCCCAGCCATGTGCAGCAACCATTAAAGCATCCTCGGCTTTTATATTTAGCTGCTTGAGTGCCCACTCATAAGCACGTAGGTCTGGTTTATATATTTTTATATCTTCTATACTGTACCTAGCTTCAAAGTAATCAGTGAGTCCAGCACTTTCAAATTGGGCCTTTACGCCTTCGTTTGATGAGTTAGTCAGACTGACCAATTTATAGCCTTGATCTTTTAGTGCTTGCAAACTTGTTTTAACATCAGCATGAGCAGGTAAGCTTAGTAGTGGCGTAACAATAGCGTTTTTGGCTTGCTCAGCATTCATTTTAATATCATTGTTTTGTGCAACCATAAGTAATGATGCAACACCAATTTTACCAAAGTCTTGGTAATCACCAATCGCGGTACTGACCAATGAGTGATGTAACATTGTTGAAAACCAAAGTGGCAATAAATCATCTCGCCCGCCAAGGGCTTTACCAATTGAGCCACGCATAGAATCTAAGTCGAGCAATGTTTCATTTACATCAAAAATAATTACTTTTGGCTTATGCTGTTTAAGATCGGCTGCCATCACATTTCCTCCGATTAAGTGGCCTAACATTACTAATGATAAGCTTAGTTTGGTTAAGTTTTTAAAAATAGTCATAACGCTTAACGCCCTTTACAAAAATTGAAGTTCAGAGACTATTAGTTAATTAAAGCCTCAATTTACGGTGAGAGGCCAGTATAGTGTTTGAATTAATTAAATAAAGAGCGCAAAATTGAAAGCTACATTCGAAAATATCAAATTAAGATAAAGTGGGCATATGTACAGCGTAAGTGATCTTGAAACATTTATTGCAATAGTTGAAAACAAAGGCGTGCTGGCAGCTGCCAGTGCGCAAGGACTTTCTGCTGCCACGGTTAGTCATAGGCTTGCAAAACTTGAACGTGAACTAGCAACAGTATTAGTTTTTAGAGATAGTCGGCGTATTAGATTATCGCCCGCAGGTGAAATATTTTATCGCAAAGTAGGTAGTATACTTGAGGCATTGCATGATGCTGAATACAGCATTGGCGCACGAGGTTCGTCAGTAAGTGGCTTATTAAGAGTAACAATGCCGCCTTGGGTGTTCTCAAAATTCGTTATGCCTAAATTGATTGAGTTTGAGCAGCAATACCCAGAGTTACAATTAGACTTTTCTATTTCTGACAATTTTGTCAATGTGGTAGATGAAGCACAGGATATTGCAATTAGAGTTGGTAAATTAACTGACTCAGCTTTACTGTCGCGTAAAATAGTGAATAACCAACGGATTTTGTGTGTCGCCCCCAGTTATATTGAAAAGTACGGGATGCCAACTTCTTTTGAACAACTCCAAACCCATTTTTGGGTATGTTTACCTTGGCAAAGACAACTTAAATTAATAGACGATAATGCAAGGGTCATTAATTTTAATGCTAAAACGCGTTTTACGATATCTAATTCCGATAATATGACGCAAGCAGCCATTGCGGGGCATGGGATTGCGATCAAGTCTAAACTAGCTATCAAAGATGAATTGCAAATGGGTCTACTAGTAGAGGTATTACCGGGGATCTTGGCTGATGATGACTCACCCGTTTGGTTTTTAAGGCCACAAAATAGTTTGACCACACGCAAAACAGAGGTTTTTTATGACTTTATGAGATCATTATTTGATGTCCCAGAGATATAAACAGATATGATGAAGAAAACGTAAGCAAAAATAACGATAATTTAACAATTTGCCTTGTAATTAGCGCTAAAACTCGTAGTCTTAGCATAACTATAATTATAAAAGGCCTGTTAAGGATGACACAGAGCAAAGTAACCAATACATTTGTTGAACTGTCAGCACAAATAAGGCGGTTTGTTTCACGCATTGTATTACCTGATGATGTCGAAGATATTGTCCAAGAGACCTTTGTTAAAAGTTATGAAGCCGACTTAAAACAAGATATTAAATATACGCATAGTTATATGCTAAAAACAGCGAAAAATTTGGCGCTAAATCACGTTGCAAAGTGGGACAATAAACACAGCGACTCTCTAGATGCATCAGATGACTATCAACAAAATTTAAAATCGATGCAGCTTGAAGATGAAGTCACATCAAAAGAGCGGTTTTTACTTTTTTGCCGTGCGACAGAACAACTTAGTCAACCTGTTAGAAAATGTTTTATACTAAAAAAAGTATACGGTATGAGTCAGAAAGAAATCGCTGCACAAATGTGCTTAAGTGAAAGTACCGTTGAAAAGCATATTGCCAAAGGTTTATTAAAATCTATGCAGTATATGCAGCAGCAAGAGCATGATTCGAATACTGTAGAGCCAGATGTGGCCGCTACCAGGAGGGTGGGGAAATGAGTAATGTACATCAATTTTCGTCAAAAGAGTTGATACAATCCCAAGCAAGTCGCTGGATCAGTGCGATGGATCGTGGTTTGTCTGATAATGAAAAAGAGCAATTCAATAAATGGGTTAAACAAAGCAAAGCACATCAGGATGCTGTTTTTGACTTAGCAAAGCTGTGGGATGAATTAAGTGTTTTAAACGAATTAAGTGCATTGTTTCCAAACAAACAGGTTCCTTCTAAATCTACTTTTGCAACTGCACATTATGCAATGGCAGCCAGTGTTATTGCCGTTTTATTGATAGCTACATTTATGTTTGCTGGCCTTAATTACTATTCTGAATCATCTCAAGATCAGGCTAAATATAGTAAAATTTATCGTACAAAAGTTGGTGAACAAGCAACCTATGTTTTACCAGATAGCACCATAGTTCAGCTCAACACCAATAGTTTGTTAGAGGTTGCCTACACTCAAGGGCGCAGACAATTAATTTTAAGCCGAGGCGAAGGGCGCTTTAATGTAGCAAAAGATGCATCAAGGCCTTTTTCTGTCATGGCAGGAGATAAATCGTTTACTGCGCTTGGCACCATTTTTAACGTACAACGTAATGCAGCGTCAGATTTAGAACTGGTTGTCACTGAAGGCAAAGTGATGATCACTGATCCCACAGTTGAAGTAAATGCAAAAGACTTTATAGAGTTACAAACTGCAAGTAATGAAACACAACAGGTTAAAAATATTAAGGCGAGTATTGTTATTTCTGGCGAAAAAGCACTTATAAAAGAAAGCATTACTAAACCAATTAAACAATTATCCATAGATGATGTGCAGCGAGATTTAGCATGGCAACAAGGTATGCTTATCTTTAATGGTGAGCCACTAAGTGAAGCATTACAAGAGGTTAGTCGTTACACTGCCACGCGGTTTGAATTAAAGGATCCTGCTTTAGCGTCGCTCAAAGTAGCCGGTGTATTTAAAGCTGGAGACATATTAGGCTTATTAGATAGCCTTCAAGCAAATCTAGCGATAGAACATGAGCGATTAGGTGAGCATATTGTTAGCCTAACACAAGGCTAATATCGTTCTGCAAGCTGCTGAAACTCTGACTTAAAGCATGAAAAGTAACAATGCTGATAAATAAAAGTAAAAAAATAATAAAGAAAAAATCAAATTTTTGTAGGGGATTATTCGTTCTCAACTGTTTGTATAAGTTGCGTAGTAACCAAACGTATCCATTTTGTGGGTTTATAGCATTAGCACCTTTAGTATGTAGCCTGAATGTGCATGCCAATGCTGTTGAATCACACATGGTGCAATTTGATATTAAAGCGCAACGAGCAGACCTAGCACTGATTGAATTTGCTAAGCAAACTGAACAAACTGTGGTTTTTTCATTTGAATTAGCAAAGCAATATCAAGCTCAATCAGTGTTTGGTTATTACACCCAGTTGGATGCACTTAATACGATGTTGCAAAATACTGAACTCGATGCGGTTGTTGATCAAAATGGTTTACTGAGCGTAAAACTCAATCAAATCAATAGGAATGATAACAACATGAAAAAGCTTTCAGGGGTCAGTGCTGCCGTATTACCACTTTTAATGGCGACCAATAGCCAAGGTGTTAATGCACAAGAACAAGCTGCACAAGAAAAAATCGAAAAAATTGCTATTGTAGGTAGCCGTGTCGCGGGTCGTTCAGTTGAAGATTTACCTGTTCCTGTTGATATTTTAAGTGCAGAAGCACTAGAGAATACAGGTCAAACGGAAGTTGGCAGGATGCTGCAAGCCATTGCACCTTCATTTAACTTTTCAAGTTCATCAATCAGTGACGGCACAGATGCACTGCGACCTGCAACACTCCGTGGTTTAGGCCCAGATCAGACGTTGGTGCTTATCAATGGTAAGCGTCGCCACCAAGCGAGTATTATTCATATCAATACATCTGTAGGGCGTGGTACTGCCGGAACTGACATGAATGCTATTCCTGCTGCATCAATTAAACGCATTGAGGTATTACGTGACGGTGCAGCTGCACAGTATGGTTCTGATGCCATTGCAGGTGTAATCAACATAGTATTGAAAGATGCTGAAGAGGGCGGAAAAGCAGCAATTAATTACGGTCAATACTCAGAAGGTGATGGCGAAACCGTAAACATTGATTTCAATAAAGGCTTTGCGTTAGGTGATGAAGGTTATTTAAACACCACGCTTAATTACCGCGATCGTGCGCCAACTAACCGAGCCGGTCTTCATGGTTCTTGCCAGTTCTATGGCTGTACAGAGCTTGATGATGGTACTTTACTGGCTTCAGATCCTCGTGAACTCACCGCACCGCGTGATACTTTTAGAATTGGTGATGCTGACTCACAACAGTTTGCTTTAACCGTAAATACAGGCTACGAATTAGCGGGTGGCGAGCTATATGGTTTTATTACTTATTCAACGCGTGATAATGAATCGGCCGCGTTTTTCCGTCACAATGCTAATGCTGGTGGTAATCCCGTCTTGCAAGATGGTGATGCAGTAATTCCAATGGGTTTTTTACCCAAAATAAATACTACGATAGACGACATTTCATATAACTTTGGTTTTAAGAAAGAGTTCGATAACGATTCAAGCCTCGATTTTTCATACACCTATGGTGAAAACAGCATAGATTACACGACCAGTGATACAATAAACGGCTCGTATGCAAATTTATTACGTTATGAGCAAGGATTAAGTGTCGAAGATATACGAGCGACTATCCCACGTGAAGCTTACGCTTATGGCATGGAGCTTTCCTTACAAACGTTAAACTTGGATTACACGAAAGATTTTGATGATTATTCATTAGCCATGGGCGCAGAGTTGCGCACTGATGAATACAGAATACTTGAAGGCAGTGAATACGCATACCGAGATTACGACACTAATAATGGTGTTAATATTTATGATGGTTTGAGTGGTGGTGTCGGTAGTGAAAATGCATCGGGTGGAACACAAGGTTTTGGCGGTTCTTCTCCTGACTCATCAGTTGATGAATCTCGCGATGTTATTTCATTCTATGTAGACGCAGAAACTTATGTAATTGATGATGTGATTATTTCTGGGGCGCTACGTTACGATAACTATAAAGGTTTTGGTGACACGGTAAACTTTAAACTTGCCGGTAACTGGGCTGTTACTGATGATGTTTCATTACGTGGCGCGGTTAGCACGGGCTTTAGAGCACCTTCTATGCAGCAGCTGTACTTTAATAATATCAGTACGCAATTTGTTGTGGGCCCTAATGGTGACCTAATTGCAGAGGAAGTGGGTACATTTAGAAATGACAGTACCCTTGCTCAAAGCATCGGAATTCCAAAACTTAAAGAAGAAAAGTCAGAAAACCTTAGCCTAGGTATTGTTTATAACGTAACAGATAATGTTAATGTCACCATCGATTACTACTCGATTGATATCGATGATCGTATCGTGATCAGTAATCGGTTAGGTAAAGGCTTGTCATCAACGCTTGATGCTGCTTTAGTTAGCTCAGGAGCGGGAGCAGGTCAGTTTTTCTTAAATGGTGCTGATACTGAAACACAGGGCGTAGACTTTGTTGCAACTTGGAACACAGAAGGCCTTGGTGGCACGCTTGATTTTACGTTAGCAGCTAACTTTACCGAAACAGATGTGGTTGATTTATTCACGCCAGCGGGAAGTGGTCTTGAAACTATCCCAGTAGAAGACGTATTTTCAGCGCAAGAAACATCTATTATTGAAGAGTGGCAACCGCAAGACAGGGTTAATTTAAGCGCACTTTACCGCATTGAAGATTTGACAGTGAACTTATCTCTGAACCGCTATGGTGAATACACAGTGCAAGATGGTGGCCGTCAAACTTATGGGGCTGAAGTTCTGACAGATGTAAAAATAAACTATTATGTAACTGATAATCTGTCGTTAAACATTGGTGCAAACAATTTGTTTGATGTCTACCCAGACAAAAATACTATTGGTAACTCACGATCTGGCACAATTGTAGACGCATCAGGTAATACAATTGTTAGTTCAACAGGTGTGTTTGAATACTCAAGACGTTCTGCACCATTTGGCTTTAACGGTGCTTATTACTATTTAGGCGCCGAATACCGTTTCTAAATAACTTCTCCTACGTTATTTAACTTTTGAAGGGCCGTAAGGCCCTTTTTTAGTAATTTTATTCCGAAACTAAGGCAATGGGGTAATTATCATATTCTTTTATATTATTCATCACACTCATCAATGTTTTATGCTTACTGGCCGAGTCGGCGTTGATCTGCACTGAGGTAATAGAATACTTCGCTGCAAACATAGCTAAATTAGTTGCAACACTTTCAAGGTCAATTTGTCTATTAGAAAAATAAATAGCATTGTTTTTATCAATGCTGAACTGGGCATTTTTAGTAGGTTTATCAATGCTTGGTTTATCTAAAGGCCTCAGTAACTCAATGCCTACTGGTTTAACAAATGATGTAGTTACAATAAAAAAAATTAATAGTATGAACACAATGTCGAGCATTGGTGTCATATCTACATCTGCATTATTTTGTTGTATTTCTTGTTTCTTTTTCATATTAGAACCTCATAAAAGTTTAAAAAGCTGCGGCGCCGCAGCGGTTTATTAGGTACCTAAATACAAGACTAGCAGAGGAAGAAAATTGCATGGTTAAATAAATATATTATTTTTATTAATTTTTTGGTTTTATTTGTTATGAAAATCAGAGGTATATAACTTAAAAACAAAAAAGCCCAGCAAGTAGGGCTGGGCTTTGACTTAACGAATTGTATTAATATTTTTGCTGCATGCGGCTCATTTCGGTATGGCAGCTTTGAATTGTGAGTAAAACTTTAGATAATGCAGCTTCACAATCGTGTGGTTGTGGTTTATTCATGGCCGCTTTAATTTCTTCCAACGTTTTATCTTCCACTTCTTCGAGTTCTTTTACATACGTTTCATCGTTGTCAGAACTAAATTTAGCAATTAATGATGTATACGCACGGCGTGCTTCTACAGCGAATGATGAGCCGTCTTCGCGTTCACCTTGCTGGTTAATAGCGTAAGGTTGTAAGCTTTCGACACTTACTTTACGAGCATCTATCATGCGTTGAAAAAGTGCACCAATAGCAGGATCTTCAACCTTATCTTGGGCTTTCTCGTAAAAGTCTATTCCGCTGTTCATTACTTGGATAATGTCAGTGATATGATTCGCTTCTTGTCCTTGATGGGTATTCATAATAACGACCTCTTTAAGTTTAATGAATTTCGCTAAGATTAAAGCAATGCGTGTACCAGATGTTTATTTTTATAAAATCATGAATTTAATGCAATTAAATTTCATCAAACGTTTTAAAGAATGCTGTTTCCAACATACCCAGAAAATTTTACAAGTTCATATGTAATTGTTTTACTTTAACTCCTGTGCAACTTCCGCCACTTTTTGTCTTAGCCAAATATGGCTAGCATCGCGATGAAGTAATGGACTCCATATCATATCTAGTTCAAAAGGAGGTATTGGAAACGGGGTTTCAAGGATTGTTAAACCAGGGTCATCTATATATATGTTAGCGGCCTTTGAAGGTAATGTGGCAACTAAGTTTTGTTCTTTAGCTAAGTGGATAGCTACATGATAGTTACGAGTAAATGTAGCGATATTTCTGTGTTTGCCAAAATGTGCAAGAGCCTCATCAACCCAACCTAATTTTTGCACATCTTTTGGATCCATGCCAACACCGACGCCAAAGCCGGTTTTACTAACCCAAATGTGGCGTGCTTTTAAATAGCTATCCAAACTAAAATTTTCAATAATTGGGTTGTCAGCTTTTACTAAGCAGCAAAAACTGTCTTTCCATATCCTTTTATGATGAAAAGACTGCGGTAAGTTTTCAAACCGGTTGATGGCCATATCAACTTTGCCATTTTCAACATCGTGAAAGGTTACATCACTAGGAGTGAGAATATCCAAAGTGGTATCGGGGGCTTCTTCATGTAACTTACTAAGTAATCTAGGAGCGAGCGTGCTTGCTGCATAGTCACTGGCCATTATTCTAAATACACGGTTACTTTGACTTGCTTCAAACTCTCTATTGGGGGCGAGGGTTTCCTCTAGAGTCATTAAAATTCCACGAATAACGGGTTGTAGCTCAATAGCTCGCTCTGTAGGTACCATACCATCACTGGTACGCACTAAAATAGGATCGTTGAATAAGTTACGTAAACGTTTAAGGCCGTTACTCATTGCAGGTTGAGTAATACTTAGCTGATTGGCTGCGCGCGTAACGTTACATTCACGTAAAAGAGTGTCTAAATACACGAGTAAATTTAAATCTATCTTGCTGATATTCATTGTGTGTCCTTGCGTTTACCAATGCTTGATAAAACGTTGAGTGCTCGGATAAGGATAAATATGGCTAACAACACCGTTCTTAATATTCTTCTGTGCTTGCTGCCAAAAATTTACGTCTAATAATTCCGGATGAGCCTGGGTAAAAATAGCTTTATAACGAGGGTTCGGCATCACAAAGGTACAAAGCTGCTCAGGAAATACATCTTGTGGCGCAACGGAGTAACTTTGCTCATTTGTTAAATAATCGTCATAACTCTTAGCCTTAGGTAAGGCTCTAAAATTCATATCACTTAAATATTGTACTTCATCATAGTCATAGAAAATGATTCGTTTATGGTTACTGACTCCGAAGTTTTTCAGCAGCATATCACCGGGGAAAATGTTAACTGCAATCATTTCTTTGAGCGCTTGGCCATATTCAGTAATAGCAGTGACAGCCTCATCTTCTGTGGCTGATTCTAAAAATAAGTTCAGCGGGGTCATGCGTCGCTCAATATATAAGTGCTTTATAATAACTAAATCATTATTGATAACCATTGATTCACCAATGGTACTTTTAAGCTGTGAGAGTAAGTTATCGTCAAATCGCGCTAAAGGAAATACGACGTTCGAATACTCTATGGTATCAGCCATACGCCCAACCCGATCATGACTTTTCACTAATTGGTAGCGTTTTAGAACAGTGTCTCTGCCAAATGGCTTACTTTCACCAAACTTGTCTTTAATTATTTTAAATACATAGCCAAATGAAGGGAGGGTAAACACCATCATTACCATGCCAGGCGTACCAGGGGCGATAATAAAGTTATCATCAGAGCGTTCTAAGTGGGTAAGAAACTCTCGGTAGAACTCAGTTTTGCCTTGTTTGTGAAAGCCTATCGCGTTGTATAATTCAGCCAACGTTTTATTTGGCATTAACTGATTTAAAAAGCGTACAAGTGCTGAGGGTGCATGGGTCTCCACCATAAAATAAGCCCGAGCAAAGCCAAAAATAACTCGCATCTGTGATGAATTTGTCAATAGTGCGTCTAAATAGAGGCCATGCTGTTTGTGATGTAAAACAGGAATGATAAATGGCTGTATTCCACTGCTTGATACAACCCGACCCACAATATAGGCCGCTTTATTACGATAAAATGGGGTTTGTAATATATCAAAGCGCATTTGCCATGCGCTGTGATGAGTATCAGGAGCTTGCTTATAAAATGCTTTTACGAGAAGCCGTATATCGCGCTCTAAATTTTCGAAATCTGCTCTAAAATCGAATTGGCTAATAATTTTTTTAATCGTAGGCTTTAGGCCATCAATTACCGGGAAGAAACTTCTGTATTCTGCTTCAATTGGCAAAGCGGGTGCATCCGCTAATGAGGTTTCTACAAATATGAAATTATTATTAAAATAACGACGGTGAAACAATCTACAAAACACAGAGTTATAAAACGTCTCAGCGAGTTCTGCTTGAGGGTGGAATTGTAAAAACTGCTGGTAATGTTGTTTGCTAGCAAGCCATAACGTTTCATCGAGTTGATCACTAAAAGCTAAATGGGCTTTCTTAAGTTGTATTATGGTTTCATTGACACGGTCATCGTAATGACTAATTCTTAAATGACTAATTTTGTGCATTTGCGGCCAATCTTGCTCAGCAAACGCTACAGGTGCTTGCGCTGTAATGTTTTGAAATAACTGATAGTGCTTTTTAAAGCCTTTTAGAATAAATTCGGCAATTGTGTGTGCGTGCATGTGGGAAATACTCCTAAAATACGGCCTTAGAGTTATTGCTCTATACTTGTTAAGAGTATGCTAAATAAAAGTAAAACCCAATAGGTTATTTATATCGTTTTAGCTTTTTTTCAAGTTTTTCAATCTGCTTCTCTACTTTTTTAACATCTCTTAAGTAACGCTTATTAATTGCCTTGAGTTTCTTTTTTATATCTTTAGTAATTCGTTTTGTTTCGCTGTCACTTAAAATACGTTTTAAACGCTGTTGCTGATTAAATTCAGCACGATCTCTGTCCCGAGAAAGTATATCAAGTGAATGTTGTTTACTGCGTATGGTTGAATTAAGGTTACGAACTATTTGTTGTCGTTCGAGCTGATTAAGTGTTTTTACATGATTGGAGTTGGGATCAGAAAAGGCAACGTTAGTTTGTTTAATTTTGTGCTCAGTGGCGTTTGATCCACATGGGAACTGACTAAATACAGTCCCTCTATCCGTAATACATTTATAATAGTTAGTTTTAGCAGCAATGCTTTGTGAAAAAACAAAAGCAAACGCGAGTAAGCTAAGAAGGTTAAAGCGGGTATTTATTTTCATAAGGGCTTCCTTGCACTATGACAGTATAATGAAATATAACTTACTGTAGCCAAATCACAAGTCTATAGGCTTATCATATTAGATTAACCTTAACTAAGCTAATCAGTGAATGCCTTTAATTTTTTGATGCTTTGCACTAAAAACGGTATGTCCAAGCCTTGCTCTATCGAAAAACCTTGGGCTGCAGAGACATTTTTATAGTTTCCGTCAGAATCAATTAAGGTGATACGATCTTTTTTGTAAGCTATCAGCACACCTTGTGAATAGGTGACGCCAATATCATCTTTTTTATCATATAAATTTACACCCAACATGCTCTGATGTGCGACTTTTGGACAACTCAAGTATTCGCCAACACTGGTGGCAATAATATCGCTAGGTTGAATTAACCCTTCTACCCGAGTAATTTTTTTATCACTACTGTAAAGCCGAGAAGTCGTTATGATTTCATTATTGTGGTTAGCAAGACTAAACGCATAAATGCGAGTGTCTTTAGCAAAACTCAGCGAGCTGGGGTCAGTAACTGTAGTATTGATAATACGTATAGCGTTTGTTGAATTGTTTTCTTCGTTAATATAATCAAATTCAGTAAACCCATTCACGCTCAAGCTACGCTGTTTGTTTGTCCAAGCAGGCATAATCTGCTCTTCAAATAATGCTGGTTTGTAATAGGCGGGTAGGCCATAAACTAAGCTAAATAGAGTATCTTGATGATTTACTGGTTGAAGAAACTGCTCAGTTTGAAAAAGCTCACCATGTTGCTTGGCAAAGGACTCTAATAAGTCATGTTCACTAAATACTAAAATAGCGATGTTTGCTTGTGTTTTTGATTCGCAACGGGGAAGTGGCTTTGATAAAGCGTACTTAATGTTTTGGTTAGTCAGTTTAACGTTATGAGCTTGCTTATAGGTTTCTATATCAAGCAAATCATTCTTAGCGAGCAAGCTTTTTGCTGTTGTTGGATACGACAACGGTAAAACGTTATCTTGCTTTGTAATATCAAACTTTAAGTTTGCGTCAGCCCATATATGAATGCTGTGGCTTAATGCAAAGCAAGTAACCAATACAGATGTTGCATAACGGCCAAATTTATATTGCTTTAATCGTGCTAGATGGTGCCAAGTATAATTACTCGCCAATAATTGGAAAGCGAGAATTAGCATTACGATGCCACCTGCAAGTAGGGTGGTTAGTGCGGGAGAACTGGTTAATCTGTGCCACAACAATGAAACAATTTCAGGCAATGCTGAGCTACTTAGGTGATAGCCCAAATTAAAATAAACATAAGCATCAAGCGTCAATAAAGATGCGCCAAAAGTCGCCAGTATTGCTGCCATGCCGCGAATATGCCGTGGGTAAGGAAAAATTAAACTAAGTGGAAATATCGTCAGCACAAACGCAATGAAGGTTATAAAGCTAGTATGGCTTAGCCATGTTACTAACATATATATATAGCCCATTGTGGTTGTTGGCGCAGAGTCAGCAAATAAGTAACTTAAGCTAATAAGTAATACTAACCCAATATTAGCAAAGGTAAACCAATGGCCCCAGCTTAATAATTGGCTTGCTTTAGACGAAAACTGATTGTGCTGCGATAAATTCATATATGTTATTTAACCGATTGCGCTAATGCTTTTGCAAAGTTATCCGCAACGGCTTGTCTTTTCCCTTTTGGCACATGCTCTTTTAATATATGCGTGATAGAATTTCCTAAACACATAAGACTTAAATCAACCGGCGCATTGTGCTCAGTTAACACATCAATGAGCTGATCGACGATTTGTTCTACTTCATCATTAGAATATTTTGATAAGATTGGCATCAGTTGGTTCAATAAAAGAGTTATATTCTCGTATTTTAACACCAGAGGCGTGAAAAACAAAGATGACAATAGATGTTAAAAAATTAGTCGTTCATTATGTAGACAAAAAAGACGACGATACACAAATTCATTTACGCAACGATGAAATGGCGGTTAATGAAAAAGTAGCTGTATTCATTGAACAATTACATCACGCATATAACGGCAAACCTGGAAAAGGCTTCTGCGCTTTTAGTGGCGACAAAAATAGTGTTGTTGCATCAGCAATGCAAAGCTATCGCAACGATGAGCTTGGCTTTTGGCACATGACTGAGCAAGCAACAACGGTATTAAAAGAAGAGTTAAATAAGTATGCGTTTAACGAAACAGGCTATTTAATCTTTTGTCATTATCAATATGTTGCTACTGATTATATGTTGATTGCCATGATCAACATTAAAGAGCACTACTCAATCACATCAGAGCTTGATTTAGCCTCATCACGTCATTTAGATATTTCTAGAATGCAGTTAGCGGCGCGAATTGATTTAACTGGTTGGGACACTCAAGCTGACGAGAATCGTTATATTTCTTTTATAAAAGGGCGTGCAGGGCGAAAAGTAGCAGACTTTTTCTTAGACTTTTTAGGATGTGAAGAAGGCATTGATCCAAAACAGCAAAGCCAAGCTATGCTTAACGCCGTTGAAGATTATTTATCTGAGCAGCAATTTGACAAGTCAGAGAAAGATGACTTACGTAAGCAAGTATTCGATTACTGCAATGACTGTGTAACCACAGGTGAAGATGCCAATGTCAGTGAATTATCGCAGGCACTTACAAAGGGCGATGACAACCCATTCGATAGTTTTTGCAAAGAGCAAAGTTACGACTTAGAAGAGTCATTCCCGGTAGATAAAAAAACCGTCACTAGCATGGTGAAATTCTCAGGTCTTGGTGGCGGCGTGAGTATCAGCTTTGAGCGTAAGCACTTAGGTGAGCGCGTAACCTACAATGAAGCCACTGATACCTTGGTTATTAAAGGGATACCACCAAACCTTAAAGATCAGCTACAACGTTTTATGGAAAGTGAAGACTAGAGCTGTCAGTTTTAGTTTTAAGCCTTAAGCGGTAAGTCTTAAGCAGATTTGAGTTAGTTGAAGCGAAGTGTAGACACTTCGCTTTTTTATGGTTAGTAATTAAAATGAGTATTAAAAAGCCGCGTTAATTTTCATTAACGCGGCTTTTGTTTTACTTGTGGCTAAAGCCAGAGTTGTTAGTCAACACTCATGGTTTTAGTCATTGCAGCGCTTGCGCGACCAGCTGGCTTGATAGAGCCTGCACGTAAGCCGCTATCAGGGATTGCTTCACGTTGGTCATGAGCCATCGCTTGTGGCGTATGAGTCACTTCGCTGTCTGCAACAGGTGTTGGCTGTGCCATTGGGGCACTTGCATGACCTGCTGCAATCACTGTTTTGATGTTTGCAGAAGCAGTTTGGGCAACGGGTGCAGCTTTGGCTTCAACTGGCGTTTCAACAGTAGATACTGGTGTTACTTCAGCTTCAACCGGTGCAACTTCAGTTTCAACCTGTACTTCTTCAGCTACAGTCGGTGCTTCTTCAGTCGCAGCAGGTGCTTCTTTAGTTGCAGCAGGTGCTTCTTCAGTTGCAGCAGGTGCTTCTTCAGTTGCAGCAGGTGCT
>NZ_PYHV01000031.1:0-163440 GCF_004766475.1 Pseudoalteromonas sp. KS88 | reverse complement strand
CTGAACTCTGGTTAAGAGATGTACTAATGTATTGATATTAAATCACAAATATATTTATTAGTCTCCAGCCGGAGACTTTTAGCGATAACAAGGCGAATTTACGCGTCAATAGCTAGCCTATTGCAAGTAAATTCAACGCAGTTAGCGTTGAAAGTAGCCGCTGGAGATAGATTTATTATCCAGAGATTTAATATTAGCTCGTTGTTTTATTTAAATACAAAAGGCCTGTTAAAGGCCTTTTTTATTATTTATTAATGCTTAATTTACTTTTCTAGCAATAAATCATGTATTTTTGCAAGGTCAGTTTTACCTTCTATGATCTCATCAGGCGTTAACCCTGAAAGTTCATGCGGAAACACGAGCCACTCTTCAGATTCATGAATGTAATAATCTGGTTTCATATCAACTTTTGAGTTTTTCGGCTTGTAGTATGGGCATGCTACCCGAATATCTTTTGGTAAATTTAAACGCATTAACTCTGAAAGTTTTTCTTTTAATGCAAAAATACTGCGGCCAGAGTCAAAAACATCATCAACAATTAATAACGAATCACCAGCGTTGGCGTTTTCAATAATGTAATGTAAACCGTGAACTTTGATCTCTTTTGATTGCTGATTAATACCGTAATACGAAGACGTACGTACTGCGATATGATCAGTTTCTATGCCCTTATAGTCATAATATTCTTGCACAGCTATACCTATTGGTGCACCACCGCGCCAAATACCAATAATAAAATCAGGACGAAAGCCGTCTTGGTAAACTTGTGCGGCAACGCGAAAAGAATCTTCAAGCAATTGCTGCGCCGTGATGTAAGTCTTATCAGACATAATAGAAACCCCAGTGTAAGTAGTTCAATCAAGTGTAGTCTAAGCAAGACAAAGTTAACCACCTGAAAAGCTGTGGGGCGAGATTTTAGCGTAAATTAGGATAAAAAGCTTGTTTGCGAGGAATTTTTAATGGTTTGCAGCTAAAAACGAATCTAAACGTACAGCACGATGAGCCCTTTATAAAAATAGCACCTTATTTTCACAAGGTGCTATATTCATCTAGAGTGCTTATTTAGCCGCTTTGGATAGGGCTAAATTATGCTTTTTCAAGTAATGTACGTGCAACGGTACGCATACCAACGGTGGTTGCGCCAGCAGCCCATTGGCCAGTGCTACCCATATTAAACGCAGCCGCTAAGTCAATGTGCACCCAGCCTTTACCATCGTTTGGTACAAAACGCGATAAGAAACCTGCGGCATTTGATGCACCGCCATAACCGCCCCCTTTTTGCGCACGGCTATTTGCGGTATCAGCATAAGGCGATGGGCAGTTTTGTTGGTGCCACTTTTCAAGTGGTAATGGCCAACCTGCTTCCATTTCTTGCTCTGCAAAGCCTTCAACTTCACGTACAAACTCTTTATCAAGACCAAATAAGGCATTGTACTCTTGACCAACGGCAACCAGTGCAGCGCCTGTTAGAGTTGCAGCATTGATAATAAGCGGTGCACCTGTTTCACCTGCAGCCATAAGACCATCGGCAAGCACTAAACGCCCTTCAGCATCGGTGTTTACAATTTCAACTGTTGTGCCATTTTTATAAGTCAAAATGTCACCTAGCTTGTAAGCATGGCCCGAAATCATGTTCTCTGCGCAGCATAAAAATAACTTGATACGTTTGTTGATACCGCGGCTAATAGCCAAGGCAAGACCTGCAGTAACCGTGGCTGCACCGCCCATATCGCACTTCATGCCCAGCATGCCTTCACTTGACTTAATTGAGTAACCACCTGAGTCAAACGTGATCCCCTTCCCCACTAATGCCGCATCAACAGGTGCATTGTCGTCCCCAGTTGGGTTGTAATCTAATGCTAGTAATACTGGCGGGCGCTCACTGCCACGACCAACAGCATGAATACCAATCCATTGCTGCTCAAGTAACGCATCGCCTTTAATAATCTGGTAGCTGACATGCTCTGGCGCAAGTGATTGAATAAACTCAGCCGCTTTACCTGCAAGGCTTTCAGGGAAAATATCATCTGCTGTGCCGTTGATCATTTCACGCGCCCATGTGGCAGAGCGTAATAATGAATTTAGCTCTTGGCTGTCCGTTTTTGCATTTTGTGCAAACTCAACGCCTGCTAACGTTTTCGGAGAAACAAAGCCTTGGTAAAACGCCCATTGTGTTTCAGTACACCAGCAGTCGCCAGCTAAAACTACATTTTTAACACCTTGATTGGCAATCGTACGCGCCGCTTTTTGCACGTTTTTTAAAGTCTCTTGCTCGGCTAGGTGAACTGTTGCACCGTGCTCATTAAATGAAAGTGTGGCGTTTTCGCCCCAATGAGATGCAGCCGCTTGTTCGCTTAATTGAACAACAAATTTTTCAGACATGTTAGAATACTCTTTGCGCTAATTAGTGGCATTGAGTCTACTATAGCTGGCACAACTTCCCAACCGATTGAGACCAAATAATGAAATTTGCTAAGCCATTACAACCAGCCACATTAATCAAACGCTACAAACGATTTTTAGCCGACTTACGCTTAGCGAATGGCACTGAGTTTACTGCGCATTGCGCTAACACCGGTAAAATGACAGGCTGCGCAGAGCCTGATTTCAACGCATTTTACTCAACCAGTGATAATGCAAAACGTAAATACCCACATTCTTTAGAACTCACTCAAAACCAATTTCAACACCTCATATGTGTTAATACAGCAATGGCAAATAAAGTAGTCGAAGAGTCTATTCAAGCAAATTTTATTAGTGAGCTTAGCGGTTACCAGCAATTACAAAGCGAAGTAAAATATGGCCAAGAAAACAGCCGTATCGACTTTTTACTCAGCGACCCTAATCGCCCAAATTGTTATGTTGAAGTAAAATCAGTCACGTTATTAAGCCAAGATGCGCCAGAGACAGGCCAAGGCTATTTTCCTGATGCGCAAACATTACGCGGGCAAAAACATATTCGCGAATTAATAGAAATGGTTGAACAAGGCCATCGTGCAGTATTATTGTTTGCAGTTTTACATGAGGGCATAACCCAAGTGAGTGCAGCAAAACATATAGATGAAAAGTACGCACAGTTATTAACAGAGGCGATTGCTAAAGGTGTTGAGGTATTGGCTTACAAAGCGAAAATTTCGGCCAAAGAAGTTACTTTGGCCGAAAGAGTGACATTTATTCCTTAGTTAGTGAAACATCCATTTCACCGATTAAATTAAGGTTTATATCTTCGTCTTTAAATAATAATGGTCTGAGCGTGGCATTTTCAGAGTAAAAACGTGATTGATCATCAAAATGATCCGACGTTGAGTCTGAGCTTTGCGACATCGTTAGTAGTCCTTTGGCAACCGGACCATCGTCGGTGAAGTTCATTACAAACATCCAACTAGAACCATAATTCACCGGATAACCTGCACTACTTAGGTTTGAGCGCAGTGGTTCACCCGTAATAGCATCATTTAACGCTTGATGATCAATATAAGGGATCAAAGTTGAACGAGTTGTGCCGCTACGATCGAATCGAAACACATTAAATCCACCTTCAACATGCATAGGGCCGCTCCACGGTAGTTTTTCCCCCGAGGCATTACCTCCTGCAAGCGTTTTCTCTACAAACTGCATTTGTGCAAGGGTTGCATCAAGTGCGGTCCCATTACTTTGTAATGTAGCCACAGCATGTGCCAAGGTAACCAAGGCAGAGCCGTCAATACGCAAAGTATTAGGTGTGTTCGCAGGGTTCGTAACATCAAAATTATCTGCAAGCAACGTATCTGCATCAAATAAATGGGCAAACTCACGAATAAGTGCGGCACCTTTAGTTTCTAGATTCATTGCACCATTCCACTGCGCTAACACGCTACACGCTTGCGTTAAATCAATACTATCACCATTACTTAACATGACTGGTGTGTCACCTTGCGCTTGGCACTGAGCAACTAGCTGTTCAAACACCAGTTCACCAAGGTAAATGCGATCGCCAACAAGCGCCGTTTCAAGCTCATCCAAGGTGAATAAACCATCTTCGCCACCGCCATCTTTTAATAGCTGTAAGCCCATTCGAGTACGTAATGAAAGCGGTTTGTGTACATCACCATATTGTGCGGCAAAACCGAGTAATGGTTGCTCTGGATTGGTTACCCAATAACTATCGTTAGAATTTTGCACATAGTCGGTACGGTTTAACTGCGGCGCTTTTTCAAAAGGTACATTGCCATCAGCTTCAAACAATTTTAAATTACCGGGTACTAAATCAAACCCGGTCGATTCGCGCAGCGCAACGAGTTCTGGTTGAATACGAATCGCCATATTAGCGGTATCACCCACATTAAGTACTGTACTGTCATCTACGAAAAATACATTACCGTCTTTATCCGTTGCCATTGTATTGTTAAACGACACGCCATCAAACTGCGCAAACGAGGCTTTCATATCATCTAAGCTACGCGCTTGGTTTAATGCTGACCACTGAGCAACTACGTCCATGTTGAACTCGTTGGCATCTTTAATAGTAAACGCTTGGCTATCATCCCAACCTAAGCCGTTTGCAGCCGGTGTTTCAATCATCAAGCCGTGATGACTGTAATAAAAGTCTTTTTCCAGCTCGATTGTCATACCCGGTGCGACCGCGACTTCAACCGAGACTTTTTTGCTGGTTATCGCATATTCATCATCTTCAACGCTATAACTCATGCGGTCATTTTCATTTAGTGCTAATTGATAGATTAAAAAATGCCGTGCTGTTGAAAATGTATGCGTCCAGGCAACATGTTCATTAAAGCCAATGTTGATTACCCCTGGCATCCCTTGCAAACTGCCGCCCATCACATTCATGGCACCAGGAATGGTTAAATGTGACTGCCAAAACCGTAAATTACCTTCGTGAGGAAAGTGCGGATTCGCTAATAAGCCCCCTTTGCCATTGGCCATTTTATCTTTACCCACACCCCAGCCATTTGACCCTAAATGCTCGTACTTTTTCTCTAGTTTAAAACTTGTAGCTTGTTGATTGATATTTTTAACAACACTTGAAACTGCACTAGGTTCTGATGCTTTTGGGGTCGGTAAATATTCACCGCCGTCACCTGGATTGGCTAAAAATGCAAGATCTAAAAAGTTAGCTGAGCTTGCAAGCTGCACTGTTGCCATGGCGTATGCCAACATATCTTCTGGGGTTAATTCAAACACCCAAGGTTGGGAAGCGCACTCTGGGGCTAAGTTATCAGTGCCAGTATCGCTTACATATTTATTAAAACCTTGTACAAAGCCTTCATAATGCGCGCGGCTATCGTCATTTAGTTCATTATAATGCTCTTTCGCATAGGCGTTAATGCCTAAAGCTTTATAACCAAAGTCTGAGATTAAATGCGCTGAATCACCACTGCCTGGGACTTTGTCTGGGCCAAAATATTTAGCTCGTTCGCCACGCGTTTTTACAATTTGATCCAGTAATAAACAACTATGATCTTTGGCATAGGCATAGCCACTACCAAACGCTAAGCTTTCTAAGTTATCAGCCTTAATATGTGGCACCCCAAAGGTCGTCCAGCGAATATTTGCATCGAGCTTATTATCGTCATCAAATGCTATAATTACAGGTGCGGGTTCTGGGTTTGGCTCAACGACTATAGGTGGCGGCTCAACAGTATTTTTGTCATCATCTGAGCCGCATGCGGTTAATAATAAGGCTGCAGCAATACTAATAGAGAGTGTGTGAAGTTTCATTGTGGTTCCTTGTTGGTTAATCTGAATGCATAGACAATAAGCTGAAGCTATTACCCTTAATTCTGATTACTTTTTGTTTTTATCCAATGGATACCATGCCTTATAAAATTGTCTAAATCTTGACTCCTCACGCAAAAAATTGACTTTACGCGCCAACTAATGCAGCTTGATGTTATCTATTTATTAAAAAGTAACTAAAATGTATTTTGTTAGTAGCCAAATAATTCGCTCCTTAGTGCACTTTTTGATAGCACAAGGGCTTGCTCCAGAAGCAGTAAATAAACGTTTACTAAATCGTGCAAACCACCTTGATGATAGCCGCTATAAATATCCAGTTTCAGATTACGAACAGCTAATGACATTTGCAGCACAACACCTTTGCTGCGATCATATCGGATTAAAGTTCGGTCAATCTTTAAAAACGCAAAGCTGGGGTTTACTGGGTCACATTGCGCTAGTGAGTGATTCTTTAGGCAAGGTGCTGCAACACGCTTTACAACTTAATACATTAGTAAGGAATGTGGGGATTATTCAACTGCACCATGAGCAACAAACAAGTCATTTAAGCTGGTACCCAAGTACTAAAATACAGCATCATATGGTTGATGAGCTATTTAGTAGTTGGCTCTCTTTCGCAAAATATTGCAGTTTCAAAAACACAGATTTATCACTTATAAAGGTACAACTTACTAGATCTGAACCCAAGCCCGAGAGTTTGCGCGCATATAAAGCCGTATTTAATTGTCCTATAGAGTTCCACGCAACAACCAATACGCTTAGCTTTAAAAGTAACATGCTTAGTAGTCCACTTAATTCAGCAAACCAAGAACTAGAGCAATTATTGTCAGCACAAGCAATTGAGCTTATTAGTGAAAATGACCGTATAAACCAGCTTAAAGCATACATAACCGCACACTTTCCCAATGTACCTAATGTTGAACAAGCAGCAACACAGTTTGGTTTTAAAAAACGCAGCTTACAACGTTATTTAACTGAACAAGGCTGTAACTATTCAATGCTGGTTGATGAACTTCGCAAATACCATGCGAAGCGTATGTTGCTTAATAAGTTAAGTGTATTGGAAGTAAGTAACCGATTAGGGTTTTCAGAACAGAGTGTATTACAACGCGCATTTAAGCGTTGGTATGGTTGCTCACCAAAAAAGTTTTTAACACAAATAAAAAATTAAGTTGTATTAATTATTTTTGCCCATATAACAAGGCCAGTAAAAAAATCACACTGTGATTAAAAAGCAATCAAAATAATCGCCTGATACCTTTTAAAGCAGTAAAAACAAATTAACCA
This sequence comes from Pseudoalteromonas sp. KS88, assembly GCF_004766475.1. Taxonomy (NCBI): domain Bacteria; kingdom Pseudomonadati; phylum Pseudomonadota; class Gammaproteobacteria; order Alteromonadales; family Pseudoalteromonadaceae; genus Pseudoalteromonas; species Pseudoalteromonas sp. KS88. The sequence continues at coordinate 156,417 of NZ_PYHV01000031.1, read as the reverse complement.
CAGCTAATTAATTAAAAATAAATTTGCCTAGGCCATAGGATTCTGTTATTTATAGCCGCCGGCTAAAGCTGGGCATTATATTAAGGATTTAGGAGAAAGTTATGCCAGACCAAAAAAAATTAGGGTTATTGGCTCAGGCCGGATTAGAACCGTACCAAGAAAAACCGGGCGAAGAGTATATGAATGAAGCACAACGTGCTCATTTTAAAACTATTTTGGAAGCATGGCGCAACGATTTACGTAACGAAGTAGACCGCACGAAGTCGCACATGCAAGACGAAGCTGCTAACTTTCCTGATCCAGTTGACCGCGCTGCACAAGAAGAAGAGTTCTCTTTAGAACTTAGAACACGTGACCGTGAGCGTAAACTGATCAAAAAAATTGAAAAAACAATTATCCTTATCAAAGAAGATGATTTTGGATTTTGTGAATCATGTGGAATTGAAATTGGTATCCGTCGTTTAGAAGCACGTCCTACAGCTGATTTATGCGTAGACTGCAAAACACTTGCCGAAATCAAAGAAAAACAAGCTGGACGCGGTTAATAACTTTTAAGTTAAACCATGTCGATAACCACAGCCGTTACTGCGCCACTGCGCAATTATCGCGGACGCTTTGCGCCGTCACCTTCTGGGCCTCTTCACTTTGGCTCCTTGGTTGCGGCTGTGGGCAGTTACCTAGATGCAAAACATAATCAAGGCAGCTGGTTAGTTCGTATTGAAGATATAGATACAACCCGAGTTGTAAAAGGCGCCGCTGACGACATTCTCAAAACACTAGAGGCCTACGGCTTGTATTGGGATGAGCAAGTTGTTTATCAAACTCAGCGCCATGAATTATATCACCACTATGTAACGATGCTAAAAGAGCAGCACTTGGTTTATGCGTGTGACTGTTCTCGCAAACAAATAAAAGCGCTTGGCGGAATATACCAAGGTCACTGTAAAAGCCGCTTTGTGGATGCAAGTAAGTACGCACTTCGCCTCACTCAATGCCACCCCACAATTCGTTATTTTGACTTGATTCAAGGTAATGTTGTTGTAGATTCAGCCCTCGCCCATGAAGACTATATTATTAAACGCAGCGATGGATTATTTGCTTATCAACTTGTGGTTGTTGCTGATGATATTGAGCAAGGGATCACTGATGTAGTACGAGGCGCAGATTTATTAGAACCAACTGCAAGGCAGTTAAGCTTATTTAAGCAGCTTAAAGCTCCAATTCCTAATTACGCGCACTTACCTTTGGCCGTTGCAAAACCAGGATTTAAATTATCTAAGCAAAATTATGCACCCGCCATTTGTAAACAAAATCCAAAGCCCAGTTTATTCAACGCATTTGAGTTTTTAGGGTTAGCACCTACACCAGAAATATCCACACTCAGTGTAGAGAAAATGATGGCATGGGCTATCAATCGCTATGACCTCCAACACGTACCAAAAGTACCACAAATTCAGATTTCTCAAGCTGACGCTAACCAAGCAACCATTTTTAAGCAACTAATTAAGTAATTAATACCTAAATAGCGTTTATTTTAAAGCCACCAACTTAATTTTTAAGCTGCGCTGGTATATTATAAGCCACGCAATACGTTTATCGCCAAGTATGCACATTCCTCGTGCAGTTAATATCAAAATACAGCTATACTTGGTTTGATTTTTGATGGATATGCCGTCATTTAACAGAATTCTGTAGGAGACAGATTATTATTTCCAAGCTTTTTCAATTTTGTCGGCAAATTATTGGGCCAAATGGCACTCAAACATCTCAACCAGAACAAGCGCAAAGCTTGCCTTTGGTTATTGGACGTAATGAGCACGGTATTTCTCGTAAACAATTTAGTCCAAATGCAATTAAGGTATTATATCGCCTGAAAGATGGGGGGTTTGACGCCTACCTTGTGGGTGGTTGTGTTCGAGATATTTTGCTAGGGCAACAGCCAAAAGACTTTGATGTTGTAACTAATGCCACACCAGAACAAGTAAAAAAGCTATTTCGTAACTGTCGTTTAATTGGTCGCCGATTTAGATTGGCACATATTGTTTTTGGCCGAGAAATTATTGAAGTTGCAACAATGCGCGGACACCATGAAGCCGCTGAAGATAAAAATCAAATCAGTCAATCTAGCGATCAAGGTCAATTGCTGCGAGATAATGTTTTTGGCAGCATTGAAGAAGATGCTGAGCGCCGCGATTTTACAATCAATGCCTTATATTACTCTATTAATGACTTCTCAATTCATGACTTTGCCAACGGTATTGCCGCGATTAATGCAAGGCAAATAGAGTTAATTGGCGACCCACAAACTCGCTATAGAGAAGACCCAGTTCGAATGTTGCGCGCAGTGCGCTTTGCCACAAAGCTTGATATGACGATTGCGCCTGCAACTGAAAAGCCTATTAAAGAGCTAGCAAGTCTGCTTGATAACATTCCTCCAGCGCGGTTATTTGAAGAAACATTAAAGCTTTTCTTAAACGGCAAAGCCGAAGAGAACTTTCTTATGTTGCGCCGCTATGGTTTATTTAAGTCATTATTTCCAGCGCTTGATAAAATCTTAGATAAAAATACTGAGGGATTAGAGCATTCTCTTATTCAGCAGATGTTCCGCAATACAGATGAACGCATTAACGCGGATAAAAAAGTCACACCAGCTTTCATCTTTGCTGCTCTATTATGGTTCCCGTTATTAAAAATAGCGAAACAGCTACAACTGAGTGAACAACTTTCAGAGTATGATGCGTACACCCAAGCAATGAATAAAGTGCTCAGTGAGAACGCACAACACATTGCCGTGCCTAAGCGTTTCACCTTGGGTGCCCGTGATATTTGGCACATACAGCAGCGCTTAGACAAACGCTCAGGCCAACGTGCATTTAGGTTGACTCAACAACCGCGCTTTAAAGCCGCTTATGACTTTTTACTGTTACGCGTGCAAGCGGGTGAGCATCAACACCAAGAACTTGCAAATTGGTGGAGCGAATACCTAAGTAAAGACGTAAATGGCCAGAAAGATATGGTTAGAGCATTAGGTAGCCAAGGTGCACCTAAAGGCCGACGCAGATCACGTCGTCGTAGCAGCCCAAAACCGGCAACTGAGTAACAAAATGGCAACTGTATATCTTGGTCTAGGGGCTAATTTAAACGCCCCTCGTGAGCAGTTAAACAACGCTATTTTAGCCTTACAAACGCTTCCCCATTGCGAGCTTATTAGTGTGTCTCATCACTATGCTAGTAAACCGATGGGCCCACAAGATCAGCCGGATTATGTCAATGCCGTTGCGGCTATAAAAACATCTTTACTCCCCGAGCAGCTTCTTGATTTTACACAAAAAATTGAACTAGACCACGGGCGTGTTCGTAAAGAAGAGCGTTGGGGTCCACGCACGCTGGATATCGATATTTTATTATTTGGAAATCAAGTAATTAATACTGAACGGCTAACAGTTCCCCATTATGGTTTGACTGAGCGTGAGTTTGTTGTCTATCCATTACTTGAAATTGCGCCTGATATTACATTGCCAACTGGCAAAAGATTAACAGATATTACCGCAACATTAGCATTAAACGAATTACAACAATTACCTCTGTAATTAATTTCAGGGCGTTGCCTACGAGGATATTATGTCTAAAATAACAGTCTCTACTCTCAATAAAATGAAAGCAGAACAGCAAAAAATAACCGCTTTAACCGCTTACGATGCCAGCTTTGCTAAGCTCTTTTATGATAACGGTGTTGACGTTGTTTTAGTAGGTGATTCACTTGGTATGGTACTACAAGGTGGTGACGATACCCTTGCAGTAACAAATACAGATATCGCCTACCATACTCGCTGCGTGCGTGCTGGTAGCCGTGATTTATTTGTCATTGCAGATATGCCGTTTATGACCTATTCAAGCCCACTGCAAAGCTGCGAAAATGCAGCACAACTCATGCGTGCAGGGGCTAACATGGTTAAGTTAGAAGGGGGTGAATGGTTGTACGATTCAATTACGGCCCTAACACAACAAGGTATTCCTGTATGTGGGCACTTAGGACTCACGCCTCAGTCTGTGCATGTTTTTGGTGGCTTTAAAATTCAAGGCCGCATCGAAGAGCAAGCTAAAAAGATGATCACAGATGCACAAGCGCTTGAAAAAGCAGGCGCACAAATGATTGTGCTTGAATGTATACCTGCTGAGCTTGCAAAACGTATTACAGATGCGGTCGATATTCCGACAATTGGTATTGGCGCAGGAAATCAAACTGATGGTCAAATTTTAGTTATGCATGATTTGGTGGGAATTTCTGCAGGTTACATCCCTAAATTCTCGAAAAACTTTTTATTAGAAACAGGTAATATGCCTGATGCCGTTAAAAAATACTGCAATGATGTTAAAAGTGGCACCTTCCCAAGCGTTGAACATGAGTTTAAATAATGCAGTCTATAACTGAAATAAAATCATTACGCAGTCAAATTAAAGCTTGGCGTCAAGTCGGCCTTAGTGTTGCATTGGTTCCTACAATGGGAAATCTGCATCAAGGTCATTTCTCACTGGTAGAAAAAGCAAAAACAATGGCTGATAAAGTTGTTGTTAGTATTTTCGTTAATCCAATGCAGTTTGGTGAAAGTGAAGACTTAGATAGTTATCCGCGTACGTTGAATGCTGATAAACAAGGGCTAGCTGAGCTGGGCACCGATATTGTTTTTACTCCCACTGTAGAAACCATTTATCCAAACGGTTTAGGCGCACAAAGTTATGTTGATGTACCTAATATTTCAATGGGTTATTGTGGTGGGTCTCGCCCAGGTCATTTTAAAGGTGTTGCAACCGTAGTAACTAAGCTATTTAATTTGGTTCAACCTGACTTTGCCTGTTTCGGTGAGAAAGACTTTCAGCAGTTACAAGTTATCAAAACGATGGTGCGCGATTTATCTATCCCTGTTGAAGTGATCGGCGTTGCAACTACTCGTGAAGTCTCAGGACTTGCGATGAGTTCTCGTAATGGTTACTTATCTGATCAACAAAAAGCTACTGCGGCTAATTTATTTAAAACATTATCTTACGTTGCAGCGCAGTTAAAAGCTGGCCAAAATGACTTTTCAGCTCTTTGCCAACAAGCAAAGCAAACGCTGAGCGATGCAGGATTAAAAGCAGATTATTTTGAGATAGCACAGCGCGATACCTTAAAAAGCGCTACAGTAAAAGATGAACAATTAGTCATTTTAGCTGCTGCATATTTAGGTAATGTGAGGCTAATCGATAACTTACAAGTTGATATAATAAATTAGGGATAAAAATGAATTCACTACTTAAAATAGCCAGCACCACTTTACTTGCTGGACTTTTATTCGGCTGCCAAAACCAGATAGAAAATCCAGAAATGCAGCAGTGTGCACAACAAAACTACCAATGTGAGCTTAACTGTGAGCAACAAAGCACAGGGGAAGGCATGGTACACAAAGTATGCAGTACAAAATGCATAGAAACATTCAATCAATGCAAAGCCAATGCTGAGAAGCTAGGGGAAATGCAATAAATAATAGTTTAAAGCTTATCAACCTTACTCTGATAAGCTTCTGTGCTCTGCTTAAGCAAACCCTAACCACAACTAACTAACCTAAATTTGAATAACTAATCAAATATTAATAAGTCATTAAAACGAACTTTAAAGAGTGTGTGAAGTTCAGGGTCTGTTGAACTTCCAAGGTTAAGTTTGCAAAGGTCAACAGACCCTAGTGTTACTAGCCATAAAAAAACCGCCTTTATTTATAAAGGCGGTTTTCTATTATTATCAATTATATGATTATAAAAGACCTAGTTTCTTAAGCTCTCTCATTGCCATCGCGCCTGACAATGGCACATAACCGTCTTTCTCTACAATCTTTTGACCGCTTTGAGAAAGTACCATTTTAAGGAACTCTGCATCAATTGGAGAAAGTGGTTTATTAGGGTGCTTGTTAATATATACGTACAAGAAACGAGATAACGGGTATTTACCTGTTGCTACGTTATCCAGGGTAGCATCTACGAACTTGTTTCCTTTTTTAGCCAGTGGAACAGTACGAACACCCGATGTTTTGTAACCGATACCTGAGTAACCGATTGCATTTACAGAAGATGAAATTGACTGTACAACTGATGCAGAACCCGGTTGTTCATTTACATTGTTACGGAAATCACCTTTACATAAAGCCATTTTCTTAAAGTAACCATACGTCCCTGATACAGAGTTGCGACCATAAAGCTGAACATCTTTAGCTGCCCAATCACCAGTTAAGCCTACATCGCTCCAGCGAGATACTTCATCTGATGCGCCACATTTACGCGTTGATGAGAAGATAGCGTCAACCTGATCAATACGAAGACCTTCAATTGGGTTATCTTTGTGAACAAATACAGCAAGAGCATCAATTGCAACACGCACTTCTGTTGGCTTGTAACCATAACGTTTTTCGAACGATTCAATTTCTTTTGACTTCATCTTACGGCTCATAGGGCCGAAATTTGCAGTACCTTCAGTTAAAGCAGGTGGCGCTGTTGAAGAGCCCGCTGCTTGAATTTGAATATTTACATTAGGGTAGAAGCGCTTATATTCTTCAGCCCAAAAAGTCATCATGTTGGCAAGAGTGTCAGAGCCCACTGATGAAAAGTTGCCTGAGATACCTGTTGTTTTCTCATACTCAGGAATCGTTTTATCTAAAGCTAGCGCTTGTGCAGATACTAATGTTGTAACAGCCACACCCATTGCGGCAACTAAACTTTTAAATTTCATAGGGGTTACTCCGATTTGTTCGTCCCATTTCCTAACTGCTAACTACTTTAAAGCCATTAAATGACAGTTAGATTACTTAATTGTTGCACTTTTATGACTTTCGAGTGTTTTTGAATTACCACTCTCTACAAGCTTCTCTTTTGAGAACGAAAAAGAGAAACATGAGCCTTCACCAAGCTTACTTTTTATTTGTAAATGGCTATCATGGCGTGTAAGTACATGCTTTGTTATCGCCAAGCCTAAGCCAGAGCCACCCGTTGTTCTACTTCTGGCTTTATCTACACGGTAAAATCGCTCAGTGAGGCGGTTAATATGTTCTGGCGCGATACCATCACCATTATCAACGACAGAAAAAACGGCTTTATTGTCTACCCGTAGCCAACTAACGGCTATTTTCCCGCCTGGTTTAGTGTAATGAATAGCATTAAACACTAAATTAGAAAACGCACTGCGCAGTTCATCCTCAGCGCCTTTAATATCAAGCTCTGCATCAACCTCAAATATGAGCTCATGCCCTTTGTCTTGATTAAGTGACTGGGCTTCAGTGCGAATATACGCCAATAACTGAGGAACATTGATTGCTTTATCATTATCTTGTCGTCTTACGCCTTCGATGCGTGACAATGATAATAATTGATTTACCAAGCTATCCATACGCTTACACTGTTCTAACATAGTATTCTGCGCTTTATTCCACATAGCAGGCGGTGGCATCATATCGCCATCAAACATTTCTAAATAGCCTGTCACTACCGTCAAAGGTGTGCGTAACTCATGCGACACATTTGCAACAAAGTCTTTGCGCATTTGTTCTAGCTGCTTTAAACGAGTAACATCCCTCACAACCACCATAAGCTGTGAGCTTGCGTATGGCATGACACGGTATTCCAGTACTTGCTCAACACTGTGTGTGTTTTCAAGTTCAAGAGCTTCATCAAATTTTTCTTGGTGCATATATTTAGCAAATTTTGGATCACGAATTAGATTATCTAAACGTTGTCCATGATCAGCAGGCCACTGCAAACCAAGTATTTTTAACGCCAATTGATTACACCAAACAATACTGAGATCCCGCTGCAACACCACAACAGCATCAGGGACAGCTTCAGCACCATCACGAAAGCGGCGAATTAGATCTGCAAGTTCATTTCTCTTTTTGCGATTGCGATGCTGTAGATGATAAATTCCTTCAAAAACTTGTTCCCATGCACCTTCACCTTCCGGTGGATTAAAACTGCGTTGATTAAGTAACCAATCACTGAGTCGGTAAAGTTGATGATAATGCCAAACTAATAATGAAAATGAGCCTAAAAATAAAAGCAAAAATGGCGCACCAATAAGCACGCCAATAAGTAGTAGGGGTAAAAAATAGATAAGCAAACGCTTAGCAAGCGCTTGCTTATTAACAACTCGATACATAAACTCACTTTACCTTAGAAAAATAAACTTAAGCTAATAAAGTCATTAACTTAACATTTAAGATACTATAGTTTACTCGAAAAACGGTAACCTGCGCCTCTCACCGTCTGAACCAATCTATCATGCCCCAGCGGAGCTATCGCTTTACGCAAACGACGAATATGCACGTCGACTGTTCTGTCTTCAACATAGACATTAGTCCCCCACACGTTATCTAGCAATTGTTCTCGGCTATATACGCGCTCAGGGTGAGTCATAAAGAAGTGCAATAATCTAAACTCTGTGGGCCCCATGTCCAGCTCGCTGCCATCAGAAGTTACGCGATGTGAAATTGGATCTAAGCGTAAACCGTGTACCTCAATCGCCTCTTCTAGCGACGTAGGTGAAACCCGACGGATTACCGCTTTGATGCGCGCCATCAGTTCTTTCGGTGAAAATGGTTTCGTTACATAATCGTCAGCACCGACTTCTAAGCCTCGGACTTTATCTTCCTCTTCGCCACGGGCTGTTAGCATGATGATAGGGATTTTGCGAGTATGCTCATTTTGTTTAAACTTTTTAGCAATTTGAATACCACTGCCACCTGGTAACATCCAATCCAGTAGAACCATGTCTGGATATGGTTCTACCATGGCTGCAATAGCAGAATCGTAATCTTCGGCCTCAATTGCTTGAAATCCATTTTGTTCTAATACAAAAACTAACATTTCCCTAATAGGCGCTTCGTCATCGACGACAAGTACTTTACGTGACATTCCAATTCTTCTCTTTCGTTATCGAACTTGTTTTCATTATTATGACTAAGTATGACATTTTTATGAAAGTGTAACGTGTAAATTAAAATGAGCGAAAAAAAAACACAAACAACGCAAAAAAAGTATTAAAACTCATCAATTAGACTTGGTCCAAGCAACCTTTTCTTACTTTACTGCAAATAAAGTAGATCAGTAACCAATATATTTAATCTTCAGCTATTAGCTTTTTAGTTTTAAAAATAGCCTCAGCCTACTCCAATGTAAAAATAAGTTCTGGATCAAATTCATACCAAGTAAACAAATTCGGATCATGCTTATACTAACTAACTTGGATCTGGGATCATGATTGTACTAACATAAGAATGTAAGGCGTTGATCATTTGTACAAACGATACAATTTACGCTGGATTTTCAAACAAAAAGTACATATTAGATCGTGTTCCTTAGTAAAAGACTGATCTCAAGAATAAAGCGTTGGTAAAAACCCGATCTTTTCCTTTATTAGTTAGTAAGGGAATGATCTTTCTTAATTGTACGGGCATAAAAAAAGCCAGCTCTTTGCAGATACTGGCTTTATTTTCAATCTATTAAGTTACTTAACTTGTGGATCTAACTCACCAGATAAGTATTTAAGATGCATTTCATCAAGTGAGATTGGCTTGATCTTACTTGCTTGACCCGCAGTGCCAAACGCTTCATAGCGCGCTACACAGATCTCAGTCATTGCTTTCGTTGCTTCAGCAAGGTATTTTCGTGGATCAAAGTTTGATGGGTTCAGTGCTAAGTGACGACGAATCGCACCTGTTGACGCTAAACGTAAATCTGTATCAATGTTCACTTTACGAACACCAAATTTAATACCTTCAACGATCTGCTCAACTGGAACACCATACGTTTCAGGGATTTCACCACCATATTGATTGATAATTTCAAGCCACTCTTGTGGTACAGATGACGAACCATGCATTACTAGGTGAGTATTAGGAATACGTGCATGTATCGCTTTAATACGATCGATTGCTAAGATGTCATCCGTTGGTGGGCGTGTAAATTTATAAGCTCCGTGAGAAGTACCACAGGCAATTGCAAGTGCATCACAGTGAGTTTTGCTAACAAAGTCAGCGGCTTCTTCTGGATCTGTTAGCATTTGATCTGTAGTTAATTTACCTTCAGCACCAACACCGTCTTCCTCACCAGCTTCGCCAGTCTCAAGAGAACCTAAAACACCTAACTCGCCTTCAACCGATACACCGCATGAATGAGCAAGCTCAACTGTTTTACGTGTTACATCAACATTATACTCATAGCTTGAAGGTGTTTTCCCATCAGTCATTAATGAGCCATCCATCATTACAGATGAAAAACCTAACTGGATTGAACGCTGACAAACGCCAGGTGAAGTACCGTGATCCTGATGCATAACCACTGGGATGTGTGGCCATTCTTCGATGGCAGCTAAAATCATATGACGAATAAATGGGGCGCCAGCATAGGCACGAGCACCGGCTGAACCTTGCACAATTACAGGGCTATTTGTTTTATCAGCCGCCATCATAATAGCGCGGATTTGCTCTTGGTTATTAACGTTAAAAGCTGGCACGCCGTAACCATTTTCAGCTGCATGATCAAGAAGTTGTCGCATACTGATTAAAGCCATGGGGTATTCTCCAAATTATCGATAGCTGCGTAAACGCAACACTACCTAGTCGAACGGAATAGTTTAATTCGATGCATTCACTGCATCACGACAGTCTTGGCACTTGCCAAACCTACCGCCAACACAAACCAGTAATTAAATAAGGGTGAGAGGTATTTAATTAATGGTGTTAGCCGGTGTAAGTAAATTTACTTACACCAACAAGCATGCTCGTTTTATTTAGCACGCTCTTCTAGCATAGCAACAGCTGGCAATTTTTTCCCTTCTAAAAATTCAAGGAAAGCACCGCCACCGGTTGAAATGTATGAAACTTTATCGCCAATACCGTATTTATCAATCGCTGCTAGCGTATCGCCGCCACCAGCAATTGAGAACGCGTTTGAATCAGCAATCGCTTGTGCAATTGCACGCGTGCCATTACCAAACTGATCAAATTCGAACACCCCAACAGGGCCATTCCAAACAACAGTACCAGCGTTGGCAATAATTTTAGCTAATTTACTCGCTGTATCCGGGCCAATATCAAAAATCATATCATCACTGGTTACTTCACTAACATCTTTTAATGTTGCAACCGTTGATTCTGAAAATTCATTACCCACAACAACGTCGGTAGGCACTGGTATTTCACCATTGTTACTTTTAGCTGCTGCGCATAATTTATTTGCTTCATCTATCAAATCAGCTTCATAAAGTGATTTACCTACAGGGTGACCTGCCGCAGCTATGAAAGTATTTGCAATACCGCCACCAGTTACTAGCTGATCAACAATCGTTGAAAGTGAGTCAAGTACTGTTAACTTGGTTGATACTTTAGAACCACCAACAATAGCAACAAGCGGACGTGCTGGGTTATCAAGCGCTTTGCCAAGGGCTTCTAGCTCTGCTGCCAATAAAGGGCCCGCACACGCAACGTCGGCAAATAGACCAACGCCATGGGTTGAAGCTTGTGCACGGTGAGCAGTACCAAAAGCGTCCATTACGTACACATCACATAGTGCAGCAAGCTTTTTAGACAATGCCTCGTCGTTTTTCTTTTCGCCAACATTAAAGCGTACGTTTTCAAACACAACCACTTCATTATCAGCGATTTCAACACCATCTAGGTAGTCTTTTTCAAGGCGTACTGTTTGTTCTAGTGCCTCATTTAAATAATCAACAACTGGAGCCAATGAAAACTCTTCGTTGTATTCCCCTTCCGTAGGACGGCCAAGATGTGACATCACCATTACTTTTGCGCCTTTTTCAAGGGCTAGTTTGATACTTGGTAATGCTGCACGAATACGTGCATCTGAGGTCACTTTACCTGCTTTGACTGGTACATTTAAATCTTCACGAATTAAAACGCGTTTGCCGTTTAAATCTAAATCTACCATATTAATGACCGACATGGACTTCTCCTTAGTTAACGATACTGACTTGAATAAAAATTCTTAATTATATTTCTAGTTTTCTGCAACCATCATACACCGTGCGGTGTCGATCATGCGGTTGGCAAATCCCCATTCATTATCACACCAGACTAATAACTTTATCAGTCGTTTATGACTAACTCGTGTCTGCGTGCCATCAATAATACATGAGTGTGCGTCATGGTTAAAATCAACAGAGACCAATGGCTCCTCTGTATAACTTAAAATACCTTCTAATCTATCTTTCGCAGCCGCCTTTAAAGCTTTATTTACTGTAACTAAATCTACGTCTGTATTGACTGTGACGCTCAAATCCATCGCCGTAACATTGATAGTAGGCACTCGCACAGCGATGGCTTCAAATCGGCCATGAAATTTGGGTAATATCCGCTCAATACCGCGTGCTAACTTTGTGTCTACCGGAATAATTGATTGGCTTGCTGCACGAGTACGGCGTAAATCATGATGATAAGCATCAATGACTTGCTGATCATTCATCGAGGCATGAATAGTAGTGATTGCACCCGATTCAATTTCAAATGCATCATCAAGCACTTTAATGACTGGTACAATACAGTTTGTTGTACATGAGCCGTTAGATACTATTGTGTGCGCAGCGGTTAATTCATCGTCATTGATACCATAAACGATAGTGGCATCTACATCAGCATCCGCAGGTTGAGAAAATAATACCTTTTTTGCACCCGCATTTAAGTGAAGTTGTGCATGTTCACGAGAATGAAACACCCCTGTACACTCTAGTACCACATCGATATCAAGTACCTGCCAAGGAAGTTCACACGGATTTTCTTCGCAAAATAATGCAAGTGAATCGCCGGCAACATTGATACAATCTTCACCGAGTGTAACAGGAAATTTGAAACGTCCATGAGACGTATCATATTTAAGGAGGTGAGCGATCCCTTTAGGATCCGCTAATTCATTAATAGCAACAATTTTGATCTCATCGCTTAGCCCTGATTCATACAGCGCTCGGACGATATTTCGACCAATTCGACCAAAACCATTAATTGCAAGTTTGATTGCCATTCGAAAGAAAATCCACTCTAGTTGCTTGCAGATAAAGGCAATCTGCCTTTTTGATGGCGGTATTGTAATCGACCTTGGGATTGAATATAAGAGCTGAACAGCAGAAACTTAAAATTAACCATGTTTCGATGGCCCAAATTTTGGTAATCGACCTTGAGATTGAATATAAGAGGCAAAGTTAAATAAATGTTTAGCCCTCCTTCTTGATGGCCCAAATTTTGGTAATCGACCTTGAGATTGAATATAAGAGGCAAAGTTAAATAAATGTTTAGCCCTTCTTCTTGATGGCCCAAATTTTGGTAATCGACCTTGAGATTGAATATAAAAAGCAAAGTTAAATAAATGTTTAGCCCTCCTTCTTGATGGCCCACATTTTGGTAATCGACCTTGCAGTTGAATATAAGAGGTAAAGTTAAATAAATGTTTAGCCCTCCTTCTTGATGGCCCACATTTTGGTAATCGACCTTGCAATTGAATATAAGAGGCAAAGTTAAATAAATGTTTAGCCCTTCCTTTTAACGAAACTAATTTCGCTAACTAGGGAGTACCTATATTCTAAAAATTCTTCTAATTAAACTGGCCGTTAGTAGTGAAACAACCATAATCACAATGCAATAGGTAACAAGCATCGTTGAAGAGGTCGCAAGCTCGATTAATTGGTTATTCTCCCCAGTACACAAGTTAGTTTCATAGTTAAACGTACCACTATTGTCTAAACAACTGTCAGCGAGTAAGAATCCGTGTAGCCACCACACAACAACTAAACTGGCTGACACGCCAACTAATGAAGGCAGTAAAGTATTTTTCATCATAAAACCAATTGAATTACTAAATTTCAGTATGTTAGGGTAGCAAATAACATTCAATTTAACTGCTTTAAAGTGCAACTTTTACTATATCAGCCAGCTTTAGTTCATTTGCACAACTAATATGATGACACTGTGCCAATAACAATTCAGCTGTAGCAGTCGCATCCGTTAATGCGTGATGGTTAGCGTAATAAGGTAGCCCATAGCGTGCCCTGCATGCTGAAAGCGTTAAGTCATCTAATGCTATTTCTTGCCCCTGTTGTAGTAGGCGCTTTTTTTCAATTTGGAAGGTATCAACAATTAATTTCGGTTTAGCACTAATACCATGTGCTTTGAAAGCACACTTTAAAAAACTCCAATCTAAAGTTGCATTATGAAACACTAAAATGGCGTCATCAAAGTGCCTACTGAGCTTGTTTAAAATGTCACTCAAGCTTTGCCCCTGAGCGACCTCTTGTTGGGCAATTCCATGAAAAATCGGGCTTTGCTCAAGTTGTTTAACTTCTTTATTAATGTAGTGCTCTGCTTTACTTAACTTTATACACTGCTGATCCACTAGCACCCATGCTACAGAGACTATTTCATGCTGCTTTGCGTCTAGCCCTGTTAGCTCTAAGTCAATGACAAGATAACGCTGACTGAACACACTTTTAGCGAGCAACCTTTGTCGTGATATGTATTCACTTAACCACCGTTTAACCACGTTTAGCACCTAAATTATGAACCATTACAAACTGCCTCGCGCAAATTTAAAGGCGGCGGCTTGTTGAGCTTGTTTGATTAAATAAAATGCCTCTTTTAGTTGATGGCGTTCTAGTGAATTTAACTTATCAGGGTTTATGCAATTACTGGGTAAACCCTCTTCGTTAATCTGTGTTCTTAAACGTAACTGAGTTAAAAATCGCCAACAATCCTTTAAGTTATATACATCTTGATTATTAAGCTGAGGGTACTTCAATAACGCATCGAGGCGCTCTTGTGTATTTGCCCGGCGAACACCCGCTTTAAGCGCATACAAACGCACAATGTCATTGATGATGACTACACCCCGTTTTTTTAAATCTATGTACTTATGCTGTTTGGCATCTTTTTCTAACTTAAACTGATTAAACAAACCTATAGGCACTGGCGTCGATTTAATATCGCTGGCCATGGCCGCATAAAATAACTCGTCACGCGAAATGCGCGTAAGCTGTTCACAAAAACTGGTATAAAGTGAGTTAGAACCTTCAATAAATCGTAAATCAAAAAATATTTTACAGTTAAGCATTGCCTCTGGCGTTGGGCTTTTTATCCACTTAAAAAAACGTTCACACCAATCTGAAATACTCATTCTACACAGCTCACTGCTGGCCATTATATTACCTGGACAACGTCGGATACCGCATTCAACGAGCTGCTCACAAACAAACTCACCCATACGACGGAAATAATCTTGATGAACTGCACTTAAATCATCAGGTAATAGTAATCCATTGTCTTGATCTGAATGCAGTGTTTGCTCCTCACGCGCTTGCGAGCCAAAACAGATAAAACTAAAACTAGTGGGAGCTGCACCATTGTCTTCTTGAAATAGATGAATTAATCGTGATGTTAATGCGTCAGTTAAGCCGCTAAGTAGCTTACCTATCAATGAAATATCATCGATGTTGTGTGAAAAACCACGCAATAATTCAGGTATTTCAGCAGCATAGCGCTTTAGATCAATAATACTATGCGCTTTATAAATACGACCAATTAATTGTACAGGGTCACTTTTTTGTTGTCTGAGCAAATCTGTACTGGTGATCATACCCAATGCTTTGTGGTGTTCATCGAGTACCGGTAAGTGATGAATATTATGTTTAAGCATTAAATGCAGCGCTGAAAAAACCCGATTATTCTCAAAGATGTATTTAGGTTTTTTACTCATTATTGAATTGATCGCCTCTTTAGGATCAACCTCGTCTGCAAGTACACGATTACGTAAATCACGATCTGTTACCACCCCCACTAACCTCTCAAACTCAGTGATCATGATTGAGGAAACGCCATATTTTTTCATTTTCTTTGCCGTTTGGCGAATACTGGCATCAGGGGCTAAAGTAACCGCTTTACGAGACATTAATTCAGAGATCTTACGCTCCGACCAACTTTCGTTCTGACTTTTATAATGTGATGAAAGTAATCGATTAGCATGTGCCCGCACAAAGTATTGCTCGAACGGTTTATATTCGCGGCGCAAAAAATCAAAGGCATCTTGATTGAGCATATACACAATGCCCTCTTTTTGCGTTTCTAAACGATTTTGAATTGCCTCTCCGGTTAATAAAGATGGGAATCCAAAATAATCTCCCTGCGCTAAACGCGTGATAACGTCACCTTTAGCATCCACTAAATCATATAAACCTGAGCGAATCAGAAACAATTTCGGTGATGCTGACTGCAACCACTGAGTCTGATTTTCACGGGTTAAATAAATACTATCTAAGTGAGCGACAAAATAATCAGTGGCACTGCTGTCAATCTGACTAAACGGTGTTTGGGCTATAACAAATTGGGCGACTTCCTGCTGCTCATTATTCATAACTGTACTCACAAAAATAAGTGTATAAATACTGTACTGCTATCTGTTAAAAATAAAAAGCCCGACAAAAGTCGGGCTTTGAAATATATTACTAACATATTATTTAGTGAGCGTGGGCTTCACTAGACCCTTTAGGGTTACGTATACCTTCAACCATTTCTTGGATTTCAACAGGTGTTTCACCGGTTAGTTTCATTACAATTGCAGCAACACCAAAGTTAACAATCATACCAATCAAACCAATACCTTCAGGTGAAATACCTAAGAACCAATGCTCTGGGCTATTCAGTTCAGGGCTAACAAATTTAAAGAAGATAATGTAAGCAGCAGTAAAGGTTATACCTGTTACCATGCCGGCAATTGCTCCCTCTTTATTCATCGATTTTGAGAAAATACCCATAATGATCGCCGGGAAGAAACTCGCAGCCGCTAAACCGAATGCAAATGCCACCACCGACGCCACAAAGCCGGGCGGGTTTATACCAAAGTATGCCGAGATAACAATCGCTACCATCGCAGCTAACCTCGCTGCCAATAACTCTTGTTTATCACTTATATCCGGTTTTAGGGTTCGCTTGAGTAAATCATGCGAAACAGAGGTCGAGATAACCAATAATAAACCCGCGGTTGTTGAAAGCGCCGCAGCTATACCACCCGCTGCAACTAATGCAATAACCCACGCTGGTAAGTTAGCAATCTCTGGGTTTGCCAACACCATAATATCGCGGTCAACTTTGACTTCATTAGCGCTATTTGGATCATCAATTTTACCTGCGGTATAGAACATTTTGCCATCACCATTTTTATCATTAAAGGTAATAAGCCCTGTTCTTTCCCAATTTTTAATCCAAGCAGGTGCTTGTGCGTACTCGGTACCACTGCCATCTTTACCATTAATGGTATCAATCATGTTTACGCGAGCAAATGACGCAACTGCAGGTGCAGTGGTGTAAACAATCGCAATGAATACTAATGTCCACGCTGCAGAAATACGTGTATCTTTAACACGAGGAACCGTGAAGAAACGTACAATAACGTGTGGTAAACCCGCTGTACCCACCATCAAGGCACCAGTGATTGCAAATACATCAATCATACTCTTAGAGCCTTCGGTGTATTGGGCAAAACCAAGCTCAGAACTCAAGCCATCTAATTTATCCAACACATACATACCAGAGCCATCACTTAACGTAGCACCAAAGCCAGTTTGTGGGAAAAAGTGACCCGTCATCATCATTGAGATGAAAATTGCTGGCACTAAATAAGCGAATACAAGTACGCAGTATTGTGCTACCTGAGTGTATGTAATACCTTTCATGCCACCTAAAACAGCATAGAAAAATACGATAACCATACCAATATAAACACCCGTTTCAATTTCAACTTCTAAGAAACGAGAGAAGACAACGCCTACGCCACGCATTTGCCCTGCAATATAAGTAAAGCAAATGAAAATAGCGCAAAATATTGCCACCAAACGCGCTGTGCGAGAGTAGTAACGGTCGCCAATAAAGTCAGGTACTGTAAATTTACCAAATTTACGTAGATAAGGTGCAAGGCACATAGCAAGCAGTACATAACCACCCGTCCAGCCCATTAGGTATACGCCACCGTCATAGCCTGCGAACGAGATAATACCGGCCATTGAGATAAATGACGCCGCACTCATCCAGTCAGCAGCGGTTGCCATACCATTTGCAAGCGGCGGTACACCACCACCAGCGACATAAAACTCATTTGTTGAGCCAGCTCGGGCCCAAATTGCAATGCCGATATAAAGCGCGAAGCTTAAACCAACAATTAAAAACGTGAGTGTTTGAACATCCATTACTTAAGCTCCTATTCGTCTACGCCGTATTTTTTATCCAACGTATTCATTTTGAAAACGTAAACAAAAATCAAAGCCACAAAGGTATAAATAGCGCCTTGCTGGGAGAACCAGAAGCCGAGTTTAAACCCAAAAAAACGTACTTCATTAAGTACATCTACCAGTAAAATGCCAAAACCAAACGACACAACAAACCACACTGCTAATAATTTAAATAGCAGCGAAATGTTTTCCGCCCAGTAAGCTTTTGCTTGTTCTTCATCTTTAAAAGCCATTTTTATTTCCTCTTCAACATCGTTAAAAGTGATGTGTTTTTTATTTTCGTTAATAAACTTAGCAATGCCTTCACAAGATTGATTTGAGACCATAGTCGTAACATCAAGTTAACGTTTACGTAAACTGTAAAACCCAATCTGTTAAATTTAAGTTAAAAAGCTTTAATATCATAAACTTAATTATTTACAGCTCCTTAATGACTAAAAAAAATACGCTTTTATGCTGATCTTCGACATTAGTCTAATAAAATACAAAATTAAAATAACTAGATAATTATCAACATCTTGTAAATATTGTTAAATAACCATTCCAAATTGACGGCGCAAATGACCGACAACTTCTGGTATGGTAGGAACTAACATAATAAAAATCGTATTAAGTCATGACTGCCGCACTGATATTTGTTGCTTTAGCCTACATAGGCGTATTATTTTGGTTAGCTAACTGGGGAGACAAAACGACTCCACTATCAAAACGGATTAGCCACCACCCGTTTGTATACTCGTTTTCATTGGGGATTTATTGTACTTCGTGGACCTATTACGGCTCTGTTGGCACCGCAGCAACCAGCAGCTGGAGTTATTTACCTATTCTGTTGGGGCCCGCATTATTATTTATATTTGGCCAAGGTTTTTTACGAAAGCTGGTGCTAGTCAGTAAAAAACAAAACATCACCACCATTGCTGATTTTATCTCCGCACGCTACGGCAAACGTCAAACTACCGCGATCATGGTCACCGTAATTGCCTTACTCGCAACCATTCCTTACATCGCATTACAGTTAAAAGCCCTCAGTAGTAGCTTTTTGCTGCTTCAAAGCGACAATAAGATATCAGGCTCTATGGTCGCTTTGTCCGCAACACTTGTTATGACCATGTTCGCCATATTTTTTGGCACTCGAAAAGTCGATGTCACTGAATACCGATCAGGCCTTATGCTAGCAGTTGCCTTTGAATCGTTAATAAAATTACTCGCACTAGTCGCTGTGGCTGGTTTGGCGGTATACACCTTATTGAATTTACCCCAAGAGCGTGAAGTATTAATCAGTGAATCGCTTTGGTCACATTGGAATAGTTTTAATTTTTTTGGCTTTAATTTTATTGGTCAATCATTAATGGCTGCGGCAGCCATTATATGTTTACCAAGACAATTTCATGTCACCGTGGTCGATAATCAAGATAAACGGCACTTATTCACAGCGCGTTGGGCATTCCCGCTTTATTTACTACTGACCGCAGCAATGATTTTACCGATAGCAACTGCGGCCATTCACCCTAACATTGGTAACGGATTTTCACCTGACAGCTTTGTACTCGCGCTGCCTTTAATGCATGAAAATATCCCCCTTACTACATTCGTGTTTATTGGTGGTATTTCCGCAGCCACTGCGATGATCGTCGTAGCAACTCTGACCCTCAGCACGATGATCTCAAACGATGTGGTGCTTCCATTAATGTTGCGTCGTAAATTTAAACGCAACCTGATCACCACCAGTTATAAATCGCAGATTTTACTAGTTAGACGCTTTACTATTGCTGGTATTTTAATTCTGTCATATTTTTATCAGCAATGGTTTGGCCATGGAAAAGCACTCGCGAGCATGGGGTTAGTGGCCTTCTCACTTGTTACGCAATTGCTGCCTGCGATTGTCGGGGGATTATATTGGCGAAAAGGCCATGCTTATGGTGTTTACGCCGGATTATTAGCTGGCTTTAGTTGTTGGGTATTATTTTTAATGCTGCCAATTTTAGATGCCGGAAACACCCTTGACACAGAGCTTCAGCAAACGTTAATCACGCGTGGAACACTGATTGCTTTGTTTGCAAATATTGGCTGTTACATTAGCTTTTCATTAGGTGCGGATGAGCGTTTAATTGATAAAATTCAAGCCGCTGCATTTGTTAACCCAAAAGAGCAAGCTGTCCTTGCTAGGCGCTTAAATAAAAACGTTCAAGCCACTGTTTATGATTTTAAAGTGCTGCTGCAAACTTTCTTAGGTGTACAACGCAGTCAGCAAGTGATGGCTCAATTCTCGCTCACAAATCCACTTGGCGATAACAACGCTCACCCTTCCCCTGAATTCATTGCATATTGTGAACGTGCCCTCACAGGTGTGTTAGGAGCGTCTTCAGCTCAAGCGCTTGTTCATACTGTTGCTTCAGGTAAACGTATGGCGTTTGAAGAAGTGGTTAACTTTTTTGATGAAACCACACAAGCACTGCAGTTTAATCAAAACTTATTATTTACTTCATTAGAAAACTTGAGCCATGGTATTTCTGTGGTTGATAAAGACCTCAACCTCGTTGCGTGGAATAAACGATACGCTGAAATGTTTGATTACCCAGCCGACTTTTTAGAGGTTGGTCAACCAATTGAAGACATTATTCGTTACAATGCAGAGCGCGGAGAGTGTGGCCCAGGTGAAATAGATCGACAAGTAGAAAAGCGCGTACAGCATTTAAAAAATGGCACTTCACATCACTTCATCCGTCATCGCCGCAATGGCCAAGTATACGAAATGACAGGCAACCCACTGCCAGATGGTGGGTTTGTTACCAGCTTTTCAGACATCACCACACACATTGCCACTCAAAATGCGCTTGAAGAAGTAAATATGGACCTTGAAAACCGCATTGAGGCCCGCACGCAAGAGATACGTACTATTAATAAAGATCTCGAAGCACAAATTGACAGCCGCGTTCAAACAGAGCAAGCACTCACTTTAGCCAAGAGAGAGGCAGAACAAGCAAACGATAGTAAGACACGCTTTTTGGCTTTAGCCAGCCATGACATTTTACAGCCACTCAATGCCGCGCGGTTATACTTAGCAGCCATTGATGAAAAATCGTTAGCTGACAATAATATCAATAACTTTGAAAAGCTGGGTGCGAGTCTCGATTCAACCGTGCACCTTATGTCAGCCCTTCTTGAAATTGCGAAGCTGGAACAAGGTGCGATGACACCTTCACCACGCCATTTTAATATTGACGATATATTAGCGCCGCTGCGTAATGAATACGCTATTTTATCCAGTGAAAAAGGCCTTAAATTACATGTTCGCTCGCAGGGTCAAATTGTTCATAGCGACATTACTTACTTGCGCCGCATAATTCAAAATCTGGTATCTAATGCTGTTAAATACACTGAAAGTGGCAAAGTACTCGTTGCATGCCGTAAACGTAAACACCACCTACGTATTGAGGTTTGGGATACAGGCCCCGGAATTAGTGATAGTGAACAAGCAAAAATCTTCAACGATTTTTACCGCATTGAAGCCGGCGATAACAAAGGTGTAGGACTCGGTTTAGGTGTTGTAAAACGCATGGTAGATTTACTAAGCTTGCGATTAGAAGTGCACTCAACGGTCAAAAAAGGCAGTCGCTTTAGTATTGAAGTTCCTTATGGCGACAATCAATTTGTACAGCAAAAAAAGGCGACTAACAGCTTGTTTGAAAATCGCGCCGCAATGAATGTTATTGCTGTAGATGATGACCCTGAGAATCTCAATGCCATGGCGAGTTTATTACAAAAATGGCAAGCAAATTATCAGCTCTTTGACCATGTTGAAACGGCGATGGAATACGCTAAGCTCCACAGTGCACCTGACGTCATTCTAATGGATTATCAACTTGGCCATGAATGTGATGGCATAACGCTTATTAAAACCTTGCGTGAAATTTGGCAAAGCCCTGTACCCGCTATTTTGATTACCGCTGTGCGTGATGATGAACTAAAGCAAGCGACTAAAGCCGCTGATATTCATTACTTATCCAAACCGATAAAGCCAGGGAAATTAAAAGCACTGCTTAATCACAGTACGTGATGTGCTAGGTACTAGGCAATAAATTAAACAGACTCGTGCTAAACAACATAAGTACACCTAGCAATTTTGCTAGGTGTACTGTTTATTAAAATCAGCTAACTTGCGCTTTACTCCTAAGCTTTTGAAAAAGCCAGCTCAGGCCCACCAGCGATAAACCTAAGCCAATAAATGATATGGCTTTGAGTAAACCCGTGAGGCTTGCCATATCAATTAAAAACACTTTAACTATTACTGCACCAAGAATACCTAGCCCAACTTTTTGTAACAGCAGTTGTTGCTTTAAATGCCCTGAAATAACCACCAGCGCTCCAAGCATTAACCAAATAATCGAATAACTATATAATTCAGCATCACTGGTTGTTTTACCTAAGTAGATATAGGCACCTTGCCAATACTGGCGAATAAGTGCGGTAATTGCTATTGCAGTTAAAACACCCGCTACTGCCAATGTTATTTTACTAAGTTGGGCATTAATCGGTTTAACTAATTTAGCCAACCACAGCGCTAAAGCACTTGGAATTAACCACATCACTATTACCCAGTTAAACACAGGAGTTTCACCTACATACAAGGATGTTAGTAATGGATTTTCGTTAAGTGTAGTGTTTAACAGCAGTAGTCCAGCTAAAGCCGATAATATTAAACCTGCTATTGTGTATAGCTTACCCAACTGCCCTGCACTTTGCCCGCGATATAAATAAACACAACCTAATGTTAGCCAATTACAACTAAGTAATACTTGCTCATAAAAACTTAAAGAGCCAAGTTGTGGATAATGCCCAACTAATTGATAGCTTGTTTCAGTGGTGATAAATAAAGCCAAACAATGCAGTGCTGCCCCTTCGAGCCAAATTTTCATATCGGTTTTTTGCCATAGCTTTGCAGCAAACCAAAATAACCCAACAGCAATGGGGTAAACCACTATGCTCCAATGCATTGAAAGAAGCGTTAAATCTGTATAACTCTCTATCCAGGGTGCAAACGTTAAACGAGCTAAAACGCCAGCCACTAAGGCTTTAATAGGCCAATGTGGCATAGGGACGTTTTTGCGCTTTACTAAGTAGCTGATCACCAATACCTGAATAGCCAACGCAAGCGTGAGGCCACTATCAGCCAATAACATGGTTAAACACAAGGTGACATTAGCATTAGCACCAACCCAATAACTAAACTGCTGCCATTGGGTATGGGCATTGTGCGCACATTTGATCAAAACGCCACTGCCAAGCAGTAATAATACTGTCCATAATGAATACGCTACCGCTAAGTCTTGCTCTGAGGTTAAAGTGTAAAGTGTTGCTATTAATGCAAACAGACTAAAGGCAGCCACTAAGTGAAAGCTTAAGCGTTTATAATAACGCGCACCAAAATACAGCCCGTACACACAAAAACCTATACCGAGTAATAAACCAAGCCCATAGATATTTTTAAATATAAATAAATGGTCGTTACTACCAATAGTATAATTATGCTGAGTTACAACCAGTAAAACAGCAATTAGCAACGCTAAACCTTGCCATAGATCCCAACGGCTATTTTGCAGCACCAAAAATAGCAGCATGACGATTAAACACACCATCACAATTTGCCATTGTACACTCGCCATAGAGATGACGATTGTGAATAATAACGGCACCACAATCGCTAACAATAATGGGTGATCCGGCTGTAATTTTAATAAACGTTTTAAACTATGTGAGCGGTATTCCAGCAAACGCAAAGTAATACCTAAACGCATCATTGCAATTAAACCTATAACAGATAACAGTGCAAAAACACCGACAATCCAATATTGATGTGCGTTAATCACACTTAGTGCCACCCAATACCAGCCAACATGACCTGCCCAGAGTAAATACCATAACCAATTACGTTTTACTTTTTGCGCTACCAGCACAGCTGAAAGAGTGACGAAGCCAATATAGGTCAATAGTGCGACTAAATTACCGCTTCCGGTGTTAACCCACAAAGGCACGCTGTAAGCCCCTACAATACCTAATACAGCGAGTAGTGGCCCTAAACGCAGTGCCATTGAACTTGCCGTCAGCGCAATAACCGCCAACAACACAAAGGCAGTGGTAGGACTTAACATGCTGTAGCTTGAATAAGCGAGCAACGTCAATGCAAAGCAGCTAATAAAACCACCACCCGCCAAAGCTGCTGGAATATAATTATTGAATCCTTCAAAAACAACGCCTTTACGGTGTAAATACTCTGCAACCGTAATCAGCGAAATGCCAAACAGTCCGCCAAGGGTAAGCCTGAGGCTAGGAGATAATAAGCCAGCATCTAAGCTATATTTTGCTAAAAATATCCCACCAAAGGCCAGCGCGATACCACCAATCCATGTCATCCAGTTTTGTTGAAACTCGACTTTAAACTTTTTGATAAAAGCATCGACACGGGAAGAAGAGCGTTTTTTAGCGAGTGAGTGGGCAGCACTAGTTTGGTTTGCAAGAGCAGGCTTTGAGACAATGACATTAATAGGGTTAGCTTGCTCAACACGAGGTGAATCTGAGTGACCTTCTTCATTATTACTGACATCTTTTTGGTGTTCAGTAAAATCTCTTACAACGTATTGTGACTCTTGAATTGAGGTTTTTTTGACTATCTCATTTAATTGTTTTTTTAGAGACGCAACATCATGCTGCAACGCGCTTACTTTGGTTAACGCAATTAATCCTGCTATTGCACCAGCAATTACCACTAATGCGAATAAGACGATTAGTACTAACACACCATCCATTCTTCAATCCCTGACTAAGTCTATGCCTTCCTTTATATCGTAAACTTTAATAATTATAAACAGATAAAAATAATAAACGATTTAAAGTAGTTATTTCACTCTAGCAAAAAAATCCCTAAAAGCCGGCGATTATGTACTCCTTATTAATTTATATAAGCAATTAACTTAAATAAGTATTATGCTTTCGAGCGTCCGCTCTCAATGCAATATCTGACATGCTGAATAACGACATTTTTTATATAAAAACACATTATCGGCTTGTGCATCTCCACAACACACATGAGTAATCGTCAATTACTCAATAAAGCCCTTGCATTAGCGTGTAATTGGCAAATAATGGGGCTGATTATCACGGGATTGGAATGAGGACTAATGAACATGATACTAACAACGCAATGTGCCGATGATGTAGGTTTAATAGCTAAAATCACCGGGCTGTGCCACGAACATAATTTAAATATTACCCGCAATAATGAGTTTGTAGACAAAGACGCTAATCGATTTTTTATGCGTACAGAGTTGACCGGACAGCCTAGCGAAGACTTTATTGAGCAACTTGAATCTATTTTACCTAATGGGGCAAAGGTTACTTTACACAACGATGAAAAAACAAAAGTGGTGTTACTTGCCACCAAAGAGGCACATTGCCTTGGGGGCGTGTTACTCAAGCAATTTGAGCAAGCATTAAATATTGAGGTGCTTGCTGTAATAGCTAATTACGCTGATTTAGCACCGCTGGCAAAAGGTTTCAATGTGCCGTTTCATGTTGTCAGCCATGAAGGTTTAAGCCGTTTAGAGCATGATCAACAAGTGGGCGATTTAATTGCTAGTTACCAGCCAGATATTATTGGTTTAGCTAAATACATGCGGATATTGAGCCCTGAGTTTGTCGCTCGTTTTGACGGTAAAATTATTAATATTCATCACTCATTTTTACCTGCCTTTATTGGTGCAAAACCGTATCATCAAGCATTTGAACGTGGTGTTAAAATCATTGGTGCAACGGCACATTTTGTTAATAATGAACTCGATGAAGGTCCTATTATTATGCAAGACGTAACACATGTGAGTCATGCAAATACTGCTGAAATAATGGCGAAAATGGGTAAAGATGTAGAAAAAACAGTTTTCTGCAAAGCACTCCAATTAGCGTCTGAGCATAAGCTGTTTATAAATGGTAATAAAACGGTGGTGTTTAGCTAAATTAATAAGCTAAATTAATAAGCTAAATGAAGAGGCTATTTGCCTCTTTATTATTTAAGTTAAGATGCCGACTCAATAGGTTCTAGTTGTAATTTTGCTGCAATAAGTACAGCTTGAGTACGATTGTAAACGCCTAACTTTCTAAAAATTGCAGTAATGTGAGCTTTTACGGTTGCTTCAGAAATATGTAACTCATAAGCAATTTGCTTATTAAGTAATCCTTCGTGGAGATATTGTAAAACTTTATATTGCTGCGGGGTAAGCGATGCTACTTGTGCCGCAATTTCTTTATCTTCACCTTCGATTGTTGCCACTTTATCCTTGAGGTCAAGTGGTAACCATACATCACCATCAAGAATTTGATTGATTGCGCCAGCAATATCATCTGACGACGATGATTTAGGTATAAAGCCCATTGCACCATAGCTCATTACCTTGGATACAATATTAATATCTTCGCTCCCCGACACCACAGCGATAGGTAAGCTTGGATAATCTTCTCGGATACGAATTAGGCCGTATAAGTCGCCATTACCTGGCATGTGTAGGTCTAGTAATAAGATATCTAAATCTTCTTGCTCGTTAAGCACTTGCAATGTTGTATCAAAGTCGTCAGATTCAAATACTTCTAAATCAGCAAACTTAGTACTTAATGCCCCTTTTAGTGCTTCACGAAATAACGGGTGGTCGTCCGCTATTAAAAACTGACTCATGGTTCACTCCTAATAAATTCGGCTGTCATCAATTAGATGACAGCCGATATACTACGTTTAGAATCAACTTCTAATCAAGTTTTTAACGCATATTTAACGATTTAATCTATTCTCGATAAGTTCATCAACTACACTCGGATCAGCAAGTGTCGAGGTATCACCAAGCTGTTGGTGCTCATTGGCAGCGATCTTGCGTAAAATACGACGCATAATCTTTCCTGAACGTGTTTTAGGTAAACCCGGTGACCATTGAATCATATCTGGCGAGGCTATTGGGCTAAGTTCTTTGCGCACCCAATTACGTACTTCTTTAGTCAGTTCATCACTTACAGTTACACCTTCATTTGGTGTAATGTAAACATAAATACCTTGGCCTTTAATGTCATGCGGGAAACCAACTACAGCGGCTTCTGCCACTGCTTCATGAGCAACCAATGCGCTTTCTATTTCAGCGGTACCTAATCGATGCCCTGATACATTAAGAACATCGTCTACACGACCCGTAATCCAATAATAGCCGTCTTCATCGCGGCGACAGCCATCACCTGTAAAATATACACCTGGATAAGCTGAGAAGTAAGTTTGTTCAAAACGTTCATGGTCGCCATAAACTGTGCGAGCTTGTGAAGGCCAGCTATCCAAGATAACTAAATTACCGTCAACTGCGCCTTCTAATGTATTTCCTTCTGCATCAAATAATGCCGGAGCAATACCAAAGAAAGGACGCGTTGCTGAACCCGGCTTCATGTCTGTTGCGCCAGGTAAAGGCGTGATCATAATGCCACCGGTTTCAGTTTGCCACCATGTATCCACTATAGGACACTTTTCGTTACCAATTTGCTCGTAATACCATGTCCATGCTTCAGGATTTATCGGCTCACCGACTGAACCTAAAACACGTAGACTATCGCGTTTAGAGGTAGATGTAGGCTCATCACCTTTAGCCATCAGTGCGCGAATTGCTGTAGGTGCAGTATAAAGAATGGTAACGCTATGCTTGTCAACCACTTCACCCATTCGACCTGCAGTTGGATAAGTTGGCACGCCTTCAAATAAAACTTGTGTACAGCCATTAACGAGTGGGCCATAAGCAATGTAGCTGTGACCTGTGATCCAACCTACATCAGCGCTACACCAAAATACATCGTCTTCTTTTAGATCAAATACATATTCATGAGTCATTGACGAATAAACTAAATAGCCACCTGTGGTGTGTACTACACCTTTAGGTTGGCCTGTAGAGCCTGACGTATAAAGAATAAATAGCGGGTCTTCTGCATTCATTGGTTCTGGTGCACATTCAGCAGGTACATCTGCAACTAAATCATGCCACCACACATCGTGCTCATTCCAATCAACTTCACCACCGGTTAGTTGATGTACAACAACATGTTCAATGGTTGTTACAGACTCTTGGGCAACGGCTTCATCTACATTTGCTTTAAGCGGCACTGTATTTCCAGCACGACGACCTTCATCAGAAGTGATCACTATTTTAGCGCCTGAATCTTTAATTCTGTCGGCAATAGCTGAAGGTGAAAAACCACCAAACACAACTGAGTGAATAGCGCCTAATCGAGCACATGCTTGCATTGCATAAACGGCTTGCGGTGACATCGGCATATAAATAGCTATCCGATCACCTTTTTTAACGCCTAATTTTTTTAGACCATTAGCAAACTTTGCCACTTCATCATGCAGTTTCTGATAGCTAATATGCTCGCAATGTTCTGGGTTGTCGCCTTCCCAAATTAATGCAGTTTTGTCCGCTTTTGTCGCAAGGTGGCGGTCAATACAGTTGTATGAAGCATTTAACTCACCATCTTCGTACCATTTAATACTGATGTGGCCTTTATCAAAAGAGGTATTTTTTACCTTAGTATAAGGAGTAGACCAATCAAGTCGTTTGCCGTGTTCTGACCAAAAACCTTCAGGATCATCAATAGATTGCTTGTAAAGTGTGTTATATTTATCGTTATCAACTAAGGCTGCATTCTTGATATTTGCAGGAACTGGATAGATACTTTGTGACATAGTCGTCTCCATTTTTAATTACTTGCCAAAGGCCTACTCCAAGGATTACCCAGCAGCGTCAATGAAAGTATTAGACCTTAGTTGTAATACTATTTTTATAATTTAGCCATCACACTTGGTATATAACAGCTATGGCTTTGATATTCACCGTAATGAAGGTTAACTCCCCTGTTTTATCAAGTCTACCTGCGTGCCACCTTAGTCTAATAGACCAATAGGTAATTGAGTAAAAAGCGTACATCATCAAAAGTGACTTAAAAGTATAACAACTAAACCGAATAGGAAATAAATCATGGCAACAAAAACTATTTTACTTAAATCGCTCACTGCGGCTGCTGTTTTGAGTGCGCTTAGTACTGGCGCACACGCTGCAAAATTAGGCGACACAAATGTCAGCTACGGTGGCTATGTCAAACTTGATGCGATGTGGAGTGATTATTCAGACGGCGTACCTGCCGGTGGAAGTATTGGTCGTGATTTTTATGTACCTGGCACAACTCCCGTAGGCTCAGGTGTTGACAGTGATGCTGTATTTGATATGCATGCCCGTCAATCTCGCTTCTTTTTTGGTACTGGGACCAAGCTTGATAACGGCAAAGAAATAAAAACTAAAATTGAGATCGACTTTATCGCCTCAGCCCCAGGCGGCAATGAGCGAGTCAGTAACTCATATGCACCTCGTATTCGCCAAGCGTTTATCACCTATGACGGCTGGTTGTTTGGTCAAGCGTGGTCAAACTTTCAAAACGTGGGGGCTTTGCCTGAAACACTTGACTTTGTAGGCCCAGCTGAAGGCACAGTGTTTGTGCGCCAAGCTCAAGCGCGGTATACATCAGGTAATTTTTCATTCTCAATTGAAAACCCAGAAAGCACAATAACTGACGTGGGCGGCGCACGTGTTGCTACGGATGATGCCTCTCTACCTGACTTTACTGCACGCTACACAATGAACGCTGATTGGGGCCAATTTGTAGTAACAGGCCTTGCTCGCCAATTAACTTATAAACAAAATGGTATTGATGCTGATGAAACTTCGTTTGGTATTAGCGCATCAGGTAAGGTTAACATGGGTAAAAACAACCTTAAATTTATGCTAACCCAGGGGCAAGGGTTAGGCCGTTATGTTGGCTTAAACGCAGCACATGGCGCTGTTCTCGATGGTAACAACGACTTAGATGCCATTGATTCAACCTCTGGTTTTATTGCTTACCAACAACACTGGAACAGTCAGTGGCGCTCAACGTTCTTATATTCTTTTTTCTCGGCTGATAATAACAAAGATTTATTAGTTGTTTCTGGCAACCCAACAAAAGCAAGCCAAAGTTATAGCGCAAACTTACTTTATTCACCGATTAAAAAACTTACCTTCGGGGCTGAATTCAAACATGCTGAGCGTGAAGTAGAAAGTGGAAGCGACGGAGATATGAAGCGCTTACAGTTTTCTGTTAAGTACGCATTTTAAATTTACCAATTCTTTCCTAGTCCTATCCTAAAGCGACCTATGGTCGCTTTTATTTTGGTAAATAAAACAAAAACAAACAAATGCAATTGCAAACCATTATTATTTAGATTAAATTACGCATTAATTTGAACTTTATGGAATGTAATATGTCTGCCCCGCAATTTTTACGATTATCGAAACTCGCTATTTTCACCTCTGTAGCCTTGGGTGGGTTAGCCCATGCCTCGACTCAAAATAATACTGATGATTCAGATAAATCTCTTGAAAAAATAGCTGTCTATGGGCAACACCATAAAAACTACATAACCGAAGATGCGCAATCTGCTACCAAGCTGGGCCTAACAATTAAAGAAACCCCGCAGTCAATTTCTGTTATTTCGCGGGCATTGATGGATGATTTTTCACTTGATGATATTAATGCGGTTTTAGAAACCACACCGGGTGTAACTGTTGAACAAATAGAAACAGATCGCACTTACTTTAAAGCCCGTGGTTTTGAAATTACTAACTTTCAAACCAATGGCATGGGTACGCCGCAAGAGAGCGGTGCAATTCAAGGTACCCTTGATACTTCTATTTTTGAAAGCGTAGAGGTTGTTCGTGGCGCTAACGGTTTAATGACAGGTGCAGGTAACCCCTCTGCCACTGTAAATATGGTACTAAAAAAGCCAACTTATCA
The DNA here is from genome assembly GCF_004766475.1 of Pseudoalteromonas sp. KS88. Taxonomy (NCBI): domain Bacteria; kingdom Pseudomonadati; phylum Pseudomonadota; class Gammaproteobacteria; order Alteromonadales; family Pseudoalteromonadaceae; genus Pseudoalteromonas; species Pseudoalteromonas sp. KS88. The sequence continues at coordinate 125,231 of NZ_PYHV01000031.1, read as the reverse complement.
AACAAAAGTAAGTGCCTCTGCATCGTACGGCTCATGGGATAACAAACGAGTAGAGCTGGATGCATCGACTGCACTTACTGATGACCACGCGGTACGTGTTGCTTTCACTAAACAAAAAACAGATTCATATTTAGACCGTTACGAGCAAGATAAAACTATTTATTATTTTGCCTACGAAGGTCAATTAACTGCTAGTACGGTGCTATCCGTTAACTATGTAAATCAACAAAAAGACGCCGACAGCCCTCTTTGGGGAGCTTTACCGCTTTACTATACTGATGGGTCTGCAACAAATTTTGACGCATCAACAAGCACGGCTTCAGATTGGTCATATTGGAATAACTCCACAGAACAAGTGTTTGTTGCTGTTGAGCAAAGCATTACTAATACTTGGCTTTTAAAAGCAAGCTATGCGCATTTAGTCAATGAGCAGGACTCTGAATTGTTTTACGTTTATGGTACACCCGATCGCGAAACAGGCCTTGGCTTAACAGGTTATGCGAGTGAGTATGATCATAAAGATAAACACGATATTTTTGATTTATACGCCGCTGGTAAATTTAACCTATTTGGCATGGAGCACGATTTATCGTTTGGTGTAAACCAAGCAGATATGGATAACTATGACAAATCGCTTTACGACAACACAACTGGTAATGGCTTTCCTGCAATGCCAGAGCTTAGTGGTTGGGATGGTATTGCACCAGTGCCTACATTAAAGGATGGTTTAACTGGCGCTGATGTCACTAACAGACAACGCTCAGCCTATGTATCGACACGTATTCGTGCTAATGATTCATTGAGTTTATTAGCAGGTGTTAGCCAAGTGAACTGGCAGTCTGAAGGTGAATCATATGGTACAACTAAAGACAAAGACAGCGACAAAACCATTCCATATATTGGCACTGTCTATGATATTAACGAAAACTTCTCAGCTTACGCCAGCTATACAGAAACGTTTGTGCCACAAACCGAACGAGACACCAGTGGCGATTACTTAGATCCAATCACAGGTGAAAGCCGTGAAATTGGTTTAAAAGCCCAGCTTTTAGATAACGATTTGTTTGTTACACTCGCTTATTTTGACGCGAAGCAAGTTGGCCTAGCAGTTGCGATCCCAGGTTCAGCACCAGACGATACCCGCTATTATGGCACAGAAGGCATAAATAGTGACGGCTTTGAAGTTGAGTTAAGCGGTAAAGTTAGCGACACACTGAGTACTAGCTTCAGCTTTAGTAATATTAATATTGAGGGTGATGAGTTAGTTAAAAATTACACCCCAGAAACGCAATATAAACTTGCTGTTGCTTACAAGGTTCCTGAAGTTGATGGTTTAACCGCGGGTCTTAATTATCGCTGGCAAGATGATACCAAGCGTATTCAACCAGCAACTGCGCTTGGAGTAACACCCGTTACCAAGCAAGATGCATTTGGTATATTAAACCTGATGGCAACTTATGATATTACTGATAATGTTGGTGTTTCATTTAACCTGAATAATGTAACTAACGAGAAATACATTCACAGCCTATATTGGGCACAGGGTTATTACGGTGCACCACGCAACTACTCAATCTCAGTTAATTGGCAGCTATAAGCTAAATTGCTAAAGCAAAAAACAAAAAGCCGCTAAACAATTAAGTTTAGCGGCTTTTTATTGTTAAGTGCGGGTCAAATCGCGCTTACTCTTTATAACTCGTCTTCAGCAATTAAGCCTGCATCTTCACCATCTTCTGGTTTAATTTCAGCCTTAAGAAGTAACAGCTCGCGCAGTTTACCTTCAATCTCATCTGCAATTTCAGTATTTTCTTTTAAAAACTTAATTGAGTTAGATTTACCTTGGCCCACTTTGCTGCCATTGTAGCTGTACCATGCACCAGCTTTTTCAACAATTTTGTGTTTAACACCCAAATCGATTAGCTCGCCATGCTTAGAAATACCTTCACCATACATGATGATAAATTCAGCTTGTTTGAATGGAGGTGCTACCTTATTTTTAACCACTTTTACGCGGGTTTCATTACCAACAACTTCATCGCCTTCTTTGACTGAGCCAATACGACGAATATCTAAACGCACTGATGCGTAGAATTTAAGTGCGTTACCACCTGTTGTTGTTTCTGGGTTACCAAACATGACACCTATTTTCATACGAATTTGGTTAATGAAAATACAAAGTGTATTTGAACGCTTGATGTTACCAGTTAACTTACGTAATGCTTGAGACATTAAACGTGCTTGTAAACCCATGTGCGAGTCGCCCATGTCGCCTTCAATCTCAGCTTTTGGTGTTAATGCTGCAACAGAATCGACAATCACAACATCAACAGCACTTGAGCGTACTAACATGTCACAAATTTCTAGCGCTTGCTCACCCGTATCTGGTTGCGATACTAAAAGGTCATCAATGTTCACACCCAGTTTTTGCGCATATACAGGGTCAAGTGCATGCTCAGCATCAACGAATGCACACGTTTTACCTTCTTTTTGCGCTTGAGCGATAACTTGTAGCGTTAAAGTCGTTTTACCTGATGATTCAGGACCATACACTTCAACAATACGGCCCATAGGTAAACCACCTATGCCTAATGCGATATCGATACCTAGTGAACCTGTTGATACAGCTTCAATGTCTAGTGCCTTATTATCACCCAATTTCATAATTGAGCCTTTACCAAATTGACGCTCAATTTGTGATAAAGCAGCATCTAACGCTTTTTGTTTGTTATCGTTCATTTCGTTCTCCAAATCCGGCTAATGCAGACAAGTATACTGTATGAAATCACAGTATCAAGTTAATTTTATTAATTTATCTTATCAATAACACTTTTTAATGCATAAACAATAGCTTGCGCTCTAACACTGGCTCTATCCCCAGTGAAAACTTGCTTGCTTGAATACTGTTTATCGGCAGTTTTGATACAAAACCAAACTAAACCAACTGGTTTATCCACACTACCACCACCTGGCCCAGCAACCCCCGAAATAGCGATCGCAATATCAGCATGTGTTGTCCTACAAGCTCCTTCAGCCATTTCCAAAACTACTTGCTCACTCACTGCACCAAAGTCAGATAATGTCTGCAAACTTACGCCCAGTAAATCGTGCTTAGCTTGATTGCTGTAAGTGACAAATGCACGGTCAAGATAGGCAGAGCTACCAGGGGTGTCTGTCAGTGCATAACTCACCCCACCACCCGTGCATGATTCAGCGGTAGTGATCCATAAGCATTTATCCGTTAAAATAACCCCTAATTGCGCAGCAAGTGTTTTAATCTCTTGATGTAACTCCATATTCAGCCTTTGGGTAAATACATGTCGTTTGATCTTTATGCACCACACACAATAAGTCAACAAACTCCGATGATGCAGCAGTATCTAAAAATAAAATCTGAACATCGTGATATTTTATTGTTTTACCGAATGGGTGATTTTTATGAATTGTTTTTCGATGACGCAAAACGAGCCGCACAGTTATTAGATATTTCACAAACACACCGCGGAAAAGCTGGGGGCGACCCAATTCCAATGGCGGGTGTGCCTTATCATGCTGTTGAGAACTATCTTGCGCGATTGGTGCAAATGGGCGAATCGGTCGCTATTTGTGAGCAAGTTGGTGACCCGGCAACCAGTAAAGGCCCTGTAGAACGTAAAGTGGTCCGTATTGTTACACCCGGCACCATTTCTGACGAAGCACTATTACAAGAACGCCAAGATAATTTACTAACCAGTGTATGGCAAAATAAGAAAGGTGTTTACGGCATCGCTTATTTAGACATCAACTCTGGTCGTTTTAACATTGTCGAGGTCAATACCGATGAAGCTTTTAGCTCTACATTACAACGCTTAGCACCAGCCGAATTGCTGTATAGCGAAGACTTTGCAAATCTACACCTCATAGAACATATTAAAGGTATTCGTCGTCGTCCTGAGTGGGAGTTCGATTTAGATACCGCGCAACATTTACTGTGTGACCAATTTGGTACTAAAGACCTCGTTGGTTTTGGGGTTGATAAAGCCAAATCAGCACTCGTTGCAGCGGGCTGCTTAATGCAATACGTTAAAGACACGCAACGGATTGCTCTTCCCCATATTCGTGCAATCACCCTTGAGCATAATGAGCACGCTGTTATTCTTGATGCTGCCACCCGTAAAAACTTAGAGCTGACAGTCAACTTATCTGGCGGCTATGAGAATACCCTTGCCCAGGTGCTTGATAAAACGGCAACAGCGATGGGGTCACGTTTATTAAAACGCCGTATTCATACACCGGTTCGCTCAAAACCAGAGCTCAATGCGCGCCTCAACGCAATAAGTGCAATTATGGATGCACAGTTATGTGGTGAATTACACGAGTCGCTTAAACAAATAGGCGATATAGAACGTGTTATAGCTCGTTTAGCATTATGGACAGCAAGACCACGCGATTTAACTCGCCTGCGCGGTGCGTTACAAGCATTAAGCCCATTACATGAATTGCTAAATGACGCTAGCGACCCTCGCATTGCACGCATTATTGCCGACTCCCCAGCCTTGCCTGAACTGCAAGATTTATTAGAGCGTGCTGTTATTGATAATCCACCGGTGCTTATTCGTGATGGTGGCGTAATTGCCCCAGGCTACAACAGTGAACTAGACGAATGGCGCGCATTGAGCCAAGGTGCCACTGATGTACTTGAGCAATTAGAACAGCGCGAACGTGAACGCACTGGTATTAGTACCCTCAAAATTGGCTATAACAAAGTACATGGTTTTTTTATAGAAGTAAGCCGAGCTAACTCGCATTTAGTGCCAGCAGATTATATTCGTCGTCAAACGCTTAAAAACAATGAACGCTATATAATTCCTGAGCTAAAAGAACATGAAGACAAAGTACTCGGCAGCCAATCAAAAGCACTTGCGCTGGAAAAGCAACTATACGAGCAACTGTTTGAATTCATTGCTCCACATATAGAGCAACTACAAATGATGGCTGGTGCATTGGCAGATTTAGATGTACTCAATAACCTTGCTGAGCGTGCTATTGCGCTTAATTATGCAAAGCCACAGCTTTGTGATAATGACGATATCAGCATCAAGCAAGGCCGTCACCCGGTGGTTGAACAAGTGATGAAAGACCCATTTATTGCTAATCCTGTTGAACTGAATGCCCAACGTAAAATGTTGATCATCACAGGGCCAAATATGGGCGGTAAATCAACCTATATGCGCCAAACAGCATTAATCGTACTAATGGCTCACATTGGCTCTTTTGTACCCGCAGACAGCGCAAACATTGGTAACATTGACCGTATATTCACCCGTATAGGTGCAAGCGACGATCTGGCCTCAGGCCGCTCAACCTTTATGGTTGAGATGACCGAAACGGCAACCATTTTAAATAATGCAACCGCACAATCATTGGTATTAATGGATGAAATTGGCCGTGGCACAAGTACTTACGATGGTCTTTCACTCGCGTACGCAACAGCTGATCACCTAGCATCAAAAATTGCAGCTAAAACATTGTTCGCAACACATTACTTTGAATTAACCGAACTGGCTGAGCAACAAGCAGGGCTGGTGAACGTTCACCTAGATGCGATTGAACACAATGATACAATTGCGTTTATGCACACCGTACTAGATGGAGCTGCAAGCAAAAGTTTTGGTTTACAAGTAGCAGCGCTGGCCGGTGTACCTAAAGCTGTTATTAAACAAGCAAAGCAAAAGCTAAAAATGCTTGAAAACCATCAACCTGTTACCGCTGATTTAAGTGCGCAGCAAGCATCATTATTTGAAAGTGAGCCAAGTGAGGTTGAAACGCAACTAGCTGATGTTGATTTAGATAACTTAAGCCCACGCCAAGCTCAAGATCTACTGTATAAATTAAAAGCGCTGCTTTAAAAATTAAACAAAAAAAGCTGAAGAGTAACCTCTTCAGCTATAAAATCTTGCTATGAGTATCGTTTTTTAAACGCTACGAAAACTGGTCAAATAAACTGTCTGTACTTAAGCCTTCATGCTGTAAAATATCTTTTAGTCGGCGTAATGCTTCTACCTGAATTTGTCTTACACGCTCACGTGTCAAACCAATTTCACGGCCAACATCTTCAAGTGTTGATGGCTCATAGCCTAACAACCCAAAACGACGTGCTAATACTTCACGTTGTTTAGGGTTTAGCTCACCTAACCAATCTACAATATGCTTATTGATGTCGTTATTCTGAACTTCACCTTCTGGGCTAAAACCTTTCTCATCGGCAATAATATCGAGTAGTGCTTTATCATTTTCGCCGCCAATAGGTGTATCAACCGATGTGATCTTTTCATTTAAACGTAGCATTTTAGTTACGTCTTCAACCGGTCTATCTAAGCATTCTGCAATTTCTTCTGCGGTTGGCTCGTGATCAAGCTTTTGAGTTAATTCACGCGCGGTGCGTAAATATACATTTAATTCTTTAACAACGTGGATAGGAAGGCGAATCGTGCGTGTTTGATTCATAATGGCGCGTTCAATAGTCTGGCGTATCCACCACGTGGCGTATGTTGAGAATCTAAAGCCACGCTCAGGATCAAATTTTTCAACAGCACGGATTAAACCTAAATTACCTTCTTCAATTAAATCAAGTAATGCGAGGCCACGATTATTATAACGGCGGGCAATTTTTACGACTAATCGTAGATTACTTTCAATCATGCGTTTGCGAGAAGCTTCACAGCCTTTTAACGCTTTGCGGGCAAAAAACACTTCTTCTTCAGCACTCAACAAGGGAGAAAAACCAATTTCACCTAAATATAATTGAGTGGCATCTAAGTTTTTGGTTACTTCCTCTTTCGCGAATATATCGTCTTCTTTATCAACTTCTTCTAATAACGATTCTGTTGCCTCTTTTACCGTTACATCATCAAATTTATCGTCAACTGCGGATTTCGTTTTTTTTGCGTTTGCTGTGTTACCCATTAGCGTACCCTCAAGCAAATAAGTGATTATTTAATCACTGATGTCTATACCCGATAGCTAAGGCAAATATTTTTGGGGATTAACGGCCTTTCCTCTATAACGGATTTCAAAACGTAATGCCGTAACATCAGAATCAGAGCTGCCAATCTCTGCTATTTTTTGCCCTGCTTTTACATGCTGTTTTTCTTTTACTAACAACTTCGAATTATGTGCGTAAGCACTTAGGTAATCATCATTATGTTTCAAAATGATTAAACTACCGTAACCACGAAGTGCACTTCCTGCATAAACAACGGTCCCTTGTGCTGCAGCGAAAACAGATGTACCTTTTTTGTTAGCTATTTGTAGTCCTTTATAGCCATTCTCCCTTGTAGAAAAACGTTGTGTTACTTTGCCTTTTGCAGGCCAAGACCAGCGTACCTTTTTGGGGTTCAAGCTACTAGAATTGCTAACTTTTTTACTACCTTGTTTTTGAACATACTCTCGTTGTTTTGGCTGATCAAGCTCTTTCTTTAATTTTTTGTTATTTTTTTGTATTTCTTTTGTAGACTTTTTACTCGGTTTCGTATATTTTTTACGCTTTTTACTTTTAGTTTGTACCTTTTTTAGGTTTACTGTTTGACCTGGGTGGATAATGTAAGGAGTTGGAATATCGTTGTTTTTTGCAAGGGTCCGAAAATCCTGTTGTGCGCTAAAGGCAATAGAATAAAGAGTGTCTCCTTTTTTTACTGTGTATTTATCGCCAACTATATTAATTCTGCCCGTGTAAGGCGCAACGCTCGTATCTAAACTACTCACTGGCGCTGGCGCTTGCCGCGAAGAACAACCGCTGAGCAAAACACTCATAAATAAAACAACATAGCCTATAAAGTATTTATTCACAGTGTTTTGCCCTCAATCCTTCAAACTGTCTCTTTTGACGGTTAACGCAATAAAAAGTAAGCGACAACCACTAAAGCGACTAATCCCCAGCCAAGTGCTTCAACATATTGACGTAATTTCTGTTCCATTTTCACTCCGCCCCATTTCATCAGTGCTGCCACTAAAAAGAAACGCGCTCCTCTGCCGACGGCTGATGCAAGCAAAAATGGTAAAAATGCCATGTGTAAAAGTCCTGCCCCTACAGTAAACACTTTATAGGGTATAGGTGAAAAACCTGCAATAAATACGACCCATACTCCATAATTTTTAAACCACTCTAATGCAACATTAAACTTATCCTGCCACCCCATTTGAGCAATAAAGGGTTCAACCACAGGTTCAAATAGCCAAAATCCAAGTAAGTAACCTAACACGCCACCAATAACTGAAGCGATAGTAGTGAAACTGGCAAAACGCCACGCTTTACTGGGCTGTGCAAGCGCCATAGGCGCTAACATAACATCAGGTGGAACTGGGAAAAAAACAGACTCAGCAAAGCTCATGCCCGCTAAATAACGCTCAGCATGACGGTGTTTCGCCCACACTAAAGCCATATCGTATAACTTAGTAAACAATTTCAAAGTGGTTTCCTATTCAATATCACCAGGGACAAGTGGAACGAATCTAACTGGTGCAATTACGTGTTGAGTAAATTTGTTATCTTTTCTAACAACCATAACAAGTTGTTGTTCTTTATTACCAATTGGGGCAATCATTACCCCACCATCAGCGAGTTGGTCAAGTAATGCTTGAGGAACCTCAGATGCCGCAGCAGTGACAATAATCCCCTCAAATGGCGCTTGAGACTGCCAGCCTTGCCAGCCATCACCATGCTTCATCGTAACGTTATATAAATCGAGATTATGTAAACGACGTTTAGCTTGCCACTGTAATGCTTTTATACGTTCAACAGAACACACTGTGGTGAACGTTTTAGCTAGTACAGCAGTTTGGTAGCCTGACCCCGTCCCAATTTCCAGTACTTTATCACGAACTCCTGCCAATCGCAGTAGCTCCGTCATTCGCGCAACAATGTAGGGTTGTGAAATCGTTTGCCCCTGACCAATCGGTAACGCTGTATTTTGATAGGCTTTGTGTTTAAGCACGTCATCAATAAACATATGGCGCGGTATTGTAGCAATTGCATTAAGCACCTGCTTATCTTCCACGCCTTCACGGGCCAGTAAATCAGCTAAAGCCTGTGCGCTGCGAGAATAGTTAGACAGCACCATTGATCTCCATCGTTTTCAGCCAGTCACCTACGGCTTGTAAGCTTTCTTTCGCTGTCATATCAACACTCAAAGGAGTAACAGACGCATACCCATTATTGATTGCATAAAAATCGGTGCCTGAACCTGCGTCACTTTCAGCACCCAACGTGCCGTACCAATAAATATCACGTCCCCATGGGTCCTGCTGTCTCGTCATGGTTTCTGCTTTATGGCGAGATCCTAAACGGGTCACTTGTACGCCTTTTAGTTCGCTCAAAGGCATATCAGGGACATTTATATTGATGATTTGATCTTTTGGCAATGGGTGAGAAGCCAACTCTTTAATAATACCCACAGCCACTGCAGCAGCAGTTTCAAAATGACCCCCTTCTTTAGAGCATAAAGATACAGCTACCGCAGGCAACCCTAAATGCCGCCCTTCTGTCGCCGCCGCCACTGTACCAGAGTACAAGGTATCATCACCTAAATTAGCCCCATGGTTGATACCCGCAACAACCAGATCTGGTTTTTCACTTAGTAGTTCATTAACACCTAAATGCACACAGTCAGTGGGCGTACCATTGACTGAAATAAATCCATTTTCAAGCGTTGTAGCACGTAATGGGTTCATTAAAGTAAGTGAGTTACTTGCCCCACTGCAATTACGATCCGGTGCTACTAAGGTCACCTCAGCAATTTGTGATAAGGCTTGATAAAGAACTGCAATCCCTTTGGCGTTAACGCCATCATCATTACTCAATAATATTTTCATTTAAGCATCCTTTTCTTTATGTACCCGAGGACTTGCATCAGTGTAATCCACCAGCTCACGAAGTAACGCTGTAGCAAACGTCCCTTTGGGTAATCCAAAACTTAGCTTAACAGTGCTATCGTCAATAGTTTCAACAGCTAAATCCTGCGGGATTAAACGCAGCATTCTGCGCTCATTCTTAAGCCCTAATTCACCGAGCCCGTCACACCACTCTTGGTAAGGTTCTAGCCATGTTTTTTCTTGTTCTGTTAAGCCTTTTTCGCTTTTTCCTACCATCGGTGCCGACATCATAATATCGCCAGAGGCAAGTCGTGCTATATTTTCATCGCTGATTGCATCTTCAAAAAACGCATTGCTGCCACTGAGCATAAACACCTCACGGTGCATTGTTTTAGCTAAACCGTGCTCAGCAACTCGCATATTAACAATTTGGTTAAACACATAGGAGCGTGCTGCAGAAATGATTAATCCCCGCAGTTTTTTATCGCGAATTCGTTCGCCGGCAAACATGCGCTTTGCCATATCAAGGTTATGACCATCGTGCCCAAAGCGTTGCTCACCAAAGTAATTAGGAACGCCTGCACGCACAGCGTTAATTCGGCATAAAATATCAAGTGGCTGCGTGACATTACGCAGTGTAATGGTAAATTTATTGCCTTTGTGGCAACCCGTTCGCAATTTACGGTTATGGCGCTGCTGCGAAACAATAAACACAGACTCACTGTTAAGCTCGGTAAAATCGATTTCTTTTTTAATTGGCACTGGCACACTAAACCATTGGCTGCATACACCGTGGCGATCTTTCATACCAGCATAGCTTACATCGCGCGGTGAAATGCCCGCTTTTTGCGCCAATAACTTAGCCACATATTGTGTGTTTTCGCCTTTTTTTACGACTTGCAAACACACGTGTTCACCACTGCCAGTAAATTCAATACCTAAGTCTTCATCCACCATAAAATCTTCGGCGGTGGTTTTAAAATCAGCCTGAGATAACGGTTTCCCGTATAAGTAATTTAAACCACTCATTGTGCTGCTTTACTCATGATCACTACGCTATGGCTTGAAATACCTTCTTTACGCCCTTCAAACCCTAGCTTTTCTGTGGTGGTTGCTTTTACATTTACTTGGCTAATATCGGCGTTTAAATCTGCCGCTAGGTTTTTACGCATAGCTTGAATATGTGGCAGCATTTTAGGTGCTTGAGCAACAATCGTTACATCAGCATTACCAAGTACATAGCCTTGCTGTTTAGCCAAATCAACTACATGACGTAATAGAATACGGCTATCGATATTTTCATATTCACTGGCCGTATCCGGAAAGTGTTTGCCAATATCACCCATTGCAAGCGAACCTAAAATGGCATCACATAATGCATGAATAGCAACATCACCATCGGAATGGGCTAAAAACCCTTGAGGATAATCAATCTTTTCCCCACAAATTGTTAATGGGCCTTCGCCGCCAAACTTATGAACATCAAAGCCATGGCCAATTCTAATCATGATGCGTTCTCGCTGTGTTGTTTTTGAAGTAAAAAGTGCGCTAAGTCTAAGTCTTCTGGCGTGGTTATTTTTATATTATCGCTACGCCCTGCAACCAATTTAACTGGTTTCTCGGCCCACTCAATGGCTGACGCCTCATCGGTAATGGCAACGTGTTGTGCCAATGCACCTGTTAAGGCTTCCGTTAAATCGGTGTACTTGAAAAGCTGGGGAGTTAATGCTTGCCATAAATCATCTCGCGGCACTGTTTGTTCGCTATGAGTGTGACCACGTTTAATGGTGTCTTTTACTTTAGCGGCAAGAATACCGCCCTCATCCGCATGCACACACTGCTCAATTAAATTAGTTATATCGCCAATATCAACTAAAGGTCTTGCGGCATCATGCACAAGCACCCAGTCAGGCGGCGAGTCAGCAAGTGCTAACAAACCACTTAAAACTGAATCGGCACGCTCTTTACCACCGCTGGCACGTATAACTCTGCTATCTATGGACGGTAATTGCGCATAAAAGGGGTCATCATCACTTACAGCAACCACAATATGAGTCAGCTGTGAAATCTCAGCAAGCTTTGTTAGCGTGTGCTCTAAAATAGTTTTACCCGCTAACGTTATATATTGTTTTGGCGCAGTATGTTGCATACGACTACCAACCCCTGCGGCGGGTACTACAGCAGCTATTGAATATTTATTGGTCATTATATTGTTGACCAGGTAGAACACGTATAAACGTTTCACCTGGTTTTATCATTCCTAATTCGTTACGAGCGCGTTCTTCTACACCTTCTTGGCCAAGCTTTAAATCTTCGATATCGGCCTTAAGTACTTTATTGCGCTTAATTAAATTGGCATTGGTTTCTTGATGAGAGTTTACAGCAGTTTTTAAGCGACTGTAATCTTGCACACCATTGTGGCCAAACCACAACTTATACTGAACAAATAGTGCCAAACACAGTAATAATAATTGAAACAGTCGCATGAAATACTCCTTGAATGTTGCTCTTCCAGTATAAAATTAAATGCACATAAATAAGGCTACTGGTCACTTTTTAATGAACACGGGGCGTTTTAAGTTTCGCCAATTAATATTACTCGCAAGCAGCATTTCTCTCAGTGACAAAATACGCGGTGTACTACGTTTAGAAAAACGCCACTGGTGGCCGCAACAAGCTGCCGTCATTGTTGCTTTTGAAGGTTTTAATAACAGCCCTACTTGCCCATCGAGAGGCTTACCTTGGTAATCAAACCAACCATGTTCATTACAATGAAGTTTATTGTCGCTTACTTGGTCGATGCTGTCTATTGCAACCCGTGACAGATTATCGTTAATAACTAATAACGGCACAATAAGGCCTAACTTGCTATTGAGGGAGTAAAAATCTGCAAGGTCATCTTGGGAAGGGGGCTTAGCTTTTTGCTTATCAAGCCAACTACCATTTTGCGGATCGAGTACAAAAGGTGACTCACCATTTACCACACGCGTAGCCGCGCGTTCTATGTAATAAGGTAAGCTTTTCAAAATTGCACGCAACCGTTGCTCATTTGGTTCCGTCACTAAGCGCGCAATCTCCCTTGCATAAAAGGCATTACACAGTTGGGCATAGAGCACACGCTGCGCGTCAGATTGCCAAATATCAACTTGTTGGTCAGGGTTACTCGCAGTCAACGCTTCTACTCAATACTCCTAGGTGTTTATTTTATAGCACAGTATTGACTGCTTTTTAAGCGCCTACGCGGGCTTATTGCCTAGCTTTGCGTCACCAGTTTCTAAAAATTGCACGACCGCATCACGCTTCTTGCCTAACAACAAACTACCATCAGCTAAAAACATAAAGTTTTGCCAATTACGTTTGAATACATCAAAACTAGTTTCAATGATGTTATCTCGCGCCATACAAAAGTACACCGTGGTATTTGCTTGCCAGTCGAGGTGAGCTAAAATTTCTTCAGGTGGTAATGCTTCACCCTCTTCCCAAGCATCTTCCCAACGAACGGTTTCAGTGAAAGTGTCTTCTTTGCCGCACCAATCAGTTTTATCAAAAAAATCAGGGTGATCATGCTCTCGGCTCACCATAGTGCTCCAAAGAACAGCCGCACGTTCATGGCTCATGGGTTTTATTAAAGCAAGGTCTTGCTCTGATACGGGGGCGTCTTGGTGGCGAAAAACCCACGCTTTTTTGTAATCATCTAACGGTATATAGTTCATAATATTGGCAAATTAGTTAGCATTAAAAGTGCAAGCGCAAATTATACAAGAGATCAAAACATGACTACAGCAATAAAAGCACTTCCCCTCAAATCAGGCATATACCAACACTACAAAGGCCCTAAATACAAAGTGTTTTATGTAGCAACTCACAGCGAAACGCAAGAACCACTCGTTATATACCAAGCATTATATGGTGAGCATGGCATGTGGGCACGGCCACTAAGCATGTTTTTAGAAACGGTAGAAAAAGACGGTAAAACTATCCCACGCTTTGCTTATCTTGGCGATGCCGAATAGTTATGGCATCATGTTTATAATCATTACTGCTCAGACCAGATAAGGTATTACCGTGCAATTTAATTCTACAGATAACTACATCGCAAGTAATTCGTTAAAACAAGCGGTTAATGCGGCTATTTTGCTTGAAAAACCTCTGCTAATAAAAGGCGAACCCGGCACAGGTAAAACCATGTTGGCCGAAGAGCTGGCTAAAAGTTTAGATACCACACTTATACAATGGCATATCAAATCGACCACCAAAGCACAGCAAGGCTTATACGAATATGACGCAGTATCACGCCTGCGTGATAGCCAGCTTGGTGATGAGCGTGTGCACGACATCGGCAATTACATTATTAAAGGTAAGCTCTGGCAAGCCTTTACCTACGGCGAGCAGAATAATAAACGCCCAGTATTATTGATTGATGAAATAGACAAAGCCGACATCGAATTCCCAAACGACCTATTGCTTGAGCTAGATAAAATGGAGTTTCATGTTTATGAAACTGGCGAGCGCGTTGTTGCTAAACAGCGCCCTATTGTGATCATCACCTCAAATAACGAAAAAGAACTGCCTGATGCCTTCTTACGCCGCTGCTTTTTCCATTATATTGATTTTCCATCGAGCGACGAAATGCAGCAGATTGTTGATGTCCATCACCCCGATGTAAAACAAGATTTAGTGCGCCAAGCACTGGAAGTGTTTTTTGGTCTACGTGAAGTCAACGGCATTAAGAAAAAACCATCTACCAGCGAACTACTCGATTGGCTTAAACTTTTAATGGCTGAGGATATCGATGCGAAAATCTTGCACGACAAAAGCCAAAAAGGTGGCCTAATGCCAATGTTTGGTGCGCTTTTAAAGAACGAGCAAGACATCAGCCTAATCGAAAAACTTGCCTTTATGAGCAGCCGTTAAGATGTTGATTGCGTTTTTCTTCAAATTGCGTGAATACCGCTTACCGGTCAGCATGCGTGAGCTGCTTGATTTAATCAATGCAATAAAAAAAGGTGCGGTATTTGCCGACATTGACGGTTTTTACTATTTAGCCCGTACCATTATGGTTAAAGACGAAACCCACTTTGACCGTTTTGATAAAGCCTTTGCTGATTACTTTAGTGGCGTTGCCGACCTCGACTTACTCGAAAGCTTAAAGCAGCAACATGACTTACCCAATGACTGGCTGCGCAAAGAGTTTGAAAAGCATTTAAGCGATGAAGAAAAAGCCCAACTCAACGCCATGGGCGGCCTTGATGAGCTAATGAAAACCCTGAAAGAGCGCCTAGAAGAGCAACAAAAACGCCATGCTGGCGGGAGTAAATGGGTTGGCACGGGTGGTACATCACCCTTTGGCGCGTATGGTTATAACCCCGAGGGCGTGCGCATAGGTCAAGACGGCAACCGCAACCGCCGCGCTGTCAAAGTGTGGGATAAACGCGAATACCGTAACTTAGACTCTGATCGTGAAATTGGCTCGCGCACCATTAAACTCGCCCTTAAAAAACTACGTAAATTTGCCCGCACTGGCGCAAGCGACACCCTTGATTTAAACGAAACCATTCGCGCGACTGCCAAACAAGGCGGCATGCTGGATGTAAAAATGGCACCAGAGCGCCACAACGCAGTTAAAGTGTTAATGCTGTTTGATATTGGCGGCTCAATGGATGATTACATTCACACCTGCGAAGAACTGTTCAGCGCTGCCCACAGCGAATTTAAACACTTAGAGTTTTATTACTTTCATAACTGTTTATACGAGCATGTTTGGCAGGATAACCAACGCCGCCATGCAAACGTTATCGACACCATGACGCTAATCAACAAATTCACCAGCGACTACAAAGTAATATTTGTCGGCGACGCCACCATGGGCCCGTATGAAATAGCTTACCCCGGCGGCTCTGTAGAGCACTACAACGAAGAGCCCGGCAGTGCTTGGTTAAACCGCATAACCAACCACTTTGATAAAGTTGCCTGGCTCAACCCACAACCGGTTGAACACTGGCGTTACTATCAATCAATTGATTTTATAAAACAGTTGATGGATAACCGCATGTACCCGCTGAGCTTGGATGGCATTAGTAATGCGATCAGGGAATTGAGCTGAGTTAAAGCGTGAATTAACCACAGCTCCGTATCTATTTAGAACACCCAAAAAAGAGGTAAAAGGCAAGCCATGATCTCATTTTTTAACCGTGGTGTCGGCGAATATGCTTTACTAAACCTGACTCGTTAAACTCTAATGAGACAATATTAGTTTTACTATATTCAATGGTTTTATCTAAGTGTACTGGCTTAACTTTACCCATTTCAGTCATTTTTATAAAAACAACATTAGCCCCTACCATAATTTCGTTTATCTCAATATCGCTATTTATAACTTCATCTTTTAGCTTACCAATCATATCTGAACGGAGTTTCGATTTATCAGTATACGTAAAATTGAATTTAACATGTTCATCGATGAAGTTATCAGATAGTAACGATATATAATGATCTATTTCTTTAGTGGTTGTATTTGGTTGTTGCCGAGCATTTTTGGCTGCTACAAATGCCTTTGCTTTTTCGATTAACTGATCTGCCGTGAAGTTGTTATTTGCAGAACTTGAAAAAGATAAAATAAGCGATATGAATATGAAAGTTAATTTTTTCACTGAACTCTCTTTGTCTGCTTAACACAACGTTAAGCAACTAGTTGAAGTTGGCTAAAATAAGTGAAAATGAACGCTTAGCCAAATTTAAGACGCCCATTCGCTTTGTCACCTTGTTAAGCCTCACTTGCTAACAAGTTCTTTAATGCTTTTTACAACCAAGTCACTGTCATAAATATGCAAGAAGTGTTTTTCTGACTCCGAATAGATAATTCGGCTATTTGTAGATAAACTTTTGAAGTAAGTCTCTGCATTAGCATATAGGGAGTCCATTGGCTTTGCGACTTCCTCAGGTACAAAAGGAGGATCATAGCGCTTTCCAGTCTGTTTAGAGCGTAAAACTATAATAGGTTTATCACCGAAATTCGCTGCATTAGATAAGATTGTGTAGCTTTTCATATGATCTACGTTTTCAGGAACGCTTTCAAACATTGGATCATAAACACTTTGCTCAAAATTATAAAAACGCTCCAATTTTTCATTATCCGTTTTAAAGTTTTTAGGCCACCTTGTACCCATAGTATAGAAGTAGCCTAAAGGAGGTGGATCGATTAGCACAGCCCCCATCACTTCTTGCGGATATAGGTTATTGAATGAATTTATGACATATGATGCGTATGAATGGCCTGCAAAATAATAAGGAGCTTTAACATCTGCAGCTTGTAATAAGTTGCGTAGCCTTCTGGAGATATCATTTACTGTAAATGGTACTGGACCGCTTTCACTTTTGCTAAGGCCAGCTCGATCATATAAACAAATACTGAATTCACTTTTTAGTTTTTCAATATTCTTTAACCAAATACCATCTGAACCAGAAAGACCGAAGCCCTGCTCAAGTATTAATTGAGGCTTGTCATTTTCGTAGCACTCAAGATACAACTTAAACCCACCAACGTCATATAACCCAGACTTTGTTGCTTGTAACTCCTGCTCTGTACCTAGTGCACCAAAGCTAATTAAAATTGAAAATAAACATAGTATTGATCTCATTTAGACTCCATTCTCTGCGTGAGGCTTAGCAAGCCTGTAGATTAACTCGTTTTAAATTTATTTTTATTGACGAATCAACCATAGCCGAGTTTCTATTTTGGTTCAATCTGTTATCGCTATCTTACATAAAATAGAAAAGAGGATTTGCGGTTGTTTTAGTGGATGTTTTAAAGGTGGTTATAGGTGACTAAGTGGCATATTTCGGCTGAAAAGGACTTCCCCCTTTTTTAATGCAGCCTGTTTGCAGCTTTTCTATATTCTGAACAAGGCAATACAGTTGCCGCAGAATGAAGTAAATGCATCCACTTTCGTGAGTCATTTCTTTAAAAGGCTTTTGATGTTTAAAGTCAAAATTTGACCCTATTGATTCAAATATTTTAAACAAGTGGCAGTAGGTACTTCTTGCTGTAGCTTAAAGCACTTTACTCATAAACAGACTGTAGGGGTCTAAAACATAATCACCAAACGGCTCACATTCTTTAAAACCAAAGCGAGTATATAGCCTTTGTGCGGGCAAAAACGCATCGGCGGTGCCGGTTTCTAGGCTTAGTGTTTTATACCCGCGCTGTGTTGCTTGTGCAATAATGTGGGTAAGTAATTTAGCGGCTATACCTTGGCGTAAATGAGCAGATGATGTGCGCATAGATTTAATCTCGCCATGAGTCGTATTGAGCGCTTTTAATGCCCCAACCCCTGCTAAATTATTGTCAATCCATAAACTATAGAACGTTATTTCCGGCGCTGCGAGCTTACTCACATCAAGGGCGTGTACGCTTTTTACTGGTGAATGCTGTAGCATATCATTATGGTGGCTTTGCAATAATGCAATAACATCTGGATGTGCAAGTTCGCCAGTTTTAATGTTCATTTATTCCTCTTTACTCGTTGTATTCCGGTTTTATTTATTACTTTTTAAGCGGCTAATTTCCAAACCAAAAACGCCAGTGCAAAACCAATCAGATAAACCAAACCAATCCAACTCAACGTTCGCACCAATTTAGAGTGTTGAATACTGGGCTCCGAGCGCACTAGGCTAAAGTTTAGCCATGCAAAAATGGGGGTGGTTATAAAGGCGAGTGTCATGGCAAAGGTAAGCATGGGGCCGAGGGCTGATTTAAAAAACAAGATCACCGCCATGCCAGCGAGTGATTGCAATATTAGCCAGATATTTAAGCTGTGTTTGCTTTGCTTAAAGCCAAGCAGTTTGTGCGATTCATTAAGGGTTCGAGCATAACCGTCGAGCACGGTTAAAGTAGTGCCAAACATACATAAAAACGCGATAACCGATACCAAGGGCCTTGCCCACTCACCAATTGTGAAGGCGTACATATCAATCAGTTGTTTAGCAAATGCTACGCCGCCTAATGCAATTTCATTGTTTTGCCCGTATTGCACTAACACGCCCAGTGAGAAAAACACCAGCGCTAACGCAGCGGTTAGCCAATAACCAACATTAAAGTCAAACAAGCCCTCCATACGTGTTACCGTTTGTTGGCTTTGCTTTTCTTTTAGCCACAATGAGCTGAGTGCTGAAATTTCAATCGGTGCGGGCATCCAGCCCATTAGCGCCACCATAAATCCCAGCATAGCAAGCTCATACGGCGACGGGCCAATATAATCAACAGGCGTCACTGTTCCATGATTAATAGCACCGCTGCTAACTGCAATAACAAGCGCTGTTACGGTAGCTAAGGTGAGTAGGCCCATAATCGCTTTAGCAACGTTATCAAGCGCTTTAAAATGGCCTAGCAATAAAATAACTAAACACACGGCTAATATTAACCAGCACAATAAGGTTACAGAGATACTCACAGGCAATGCATAGTGCAATAGGCTTGCTGTGAGTAATAACACGCCAGCGGTATTCACTATGGCGGCTATAATATTCAAACCAATAAAGCTGTAAAAAAACCACGGGCCTTTACTTTGGTAGCCTTCAACTAAGCTTTTTTTAGTGGCGAGCGTGTATTCAATACCAAAGCGGAAAAACGGATATTTTAGTACGTTCACCACCACTATGAGCCAAAAAAGCTGCCAGCCAAAAATAGCGCCAGCTTGTGTTGATGCAACAAGGTGAGAGCCACCAATTGCCGCCGTTGCCATTAATATGCCAGGGCCTAATGCGTTTAGACGAGTTTGCCAAGTTGATGTTGTTGAATGCATATCCATGCTTACATTTTATTTTTATTAATAAGCAAGTTACAACGTTTTACAGAGGATTGAAAGTGAGAAAGTAAGTAGAAGATTAAACGGTTCGCTAGATCCTAGTTACCTAGAACCTAGCGCCTTAAATATTAACGCAAGTCCATTTCTTGAACTTTTTCGTGAGCAATCTCAGGTGTGGTGCTCACTGGTTTTTCGTGTAGGTTCGCTTTGATTTGTCCTTTACGATGCTTTAGTGCCGCATCGAGTTTTTTAGCTGCGCTTGCAATAGCTGGGTATAGAACTTCGTTCTCACCTTTTACCGACATACGCGCGCCTTCGTAAATAGTGCTAATTTCTGCTTGGAGCTTATGATGCTCTTTTGAAAGAATGATATCTAGTGCGATCAGAGATGGAAAATGGCTCGCAATTTTTGAAAACTTTTCGTTGATGTGTTCTCTAATAGAGTCAGTAACGTCAACATGGTGACCAGAAAGATTAATTTTCATAGGGTATCCTTTTTTTTGTTACCTCAACTCTAGTATTGGGGGCTATTTAGATTTACACAAGCGCAAAACACAGAAATATGACATTTATTTGTTAGTAAAGCTGATTAAGATCAATTGGCGAGCATTAAATATGCAAAACCCCACGTGGTGCAGGGCTTTCAGCGGTATACTTATTTTAAGTGTACGAACAACAGTAATCAGCAAAATCAGCCACTTTTACTTGGAAAGTAACGTTCGCATCAACATTAAATGACTCACCTGCTGACATAGTTTTCCACTCGGTCTCACCCGGGAGCAAAACTTCCCACTGACCACCGTTAAGTTCCATTAGCTCTTTTTTACTAGTAGCAAACTCAAATTCACCCGCTTGCATAAAGCCTAATGTTTTGGTGCTGCCATCTGCAAAAATCACTGTACGGCTTGACACTTTACCGTCAAAATACACGTTTGCTGTTTTAACAACACTTACATTATCAAACTGAGACATCCTCACTCCTGTTTAGTGTTTTATAATTTATTAATGACCACAGTGCCTGATACACCCAAAGCTTGCAAGAGCAGTGAAGTGAAAAATGTTCATTTGGCTTCGAGCTTCGAGCTTCGAGCTTCGAGCTTCGAGCCAACATTGTAGGTCGTGCTTTAGCGCGTCAATAGGTTAAAAGGTTAATAAGTGAAAATAGAGATGGGGAAAACAAGGCGCGAACCCACATCTCTTTCTACAAAGTTGCTTTACTTACTCTTGATTTCAACTGATGAATCAAAAACTTTTTTATGGAACTCTTTTACAAGCCACATGAAAGTGGTTCTCGCATACTTCATAGCATCATCATCTACCTCGAAATCAGCTTTAGATTTGGGATGCATAAGAGTGTTTCTAACTCGATTAAGTTTCACAAAAGACTCCCAACCTGCATTATCAGACTTAGGCTCGATAGTTGTGTGAAGCATTTTATTCAATACATTAGCTGTTGCTAAAAGGTTCCTTGATAATGGGATATTAATTCTGCTTGTCGAGAAGTCGCCTTTATCGTTCAATTTGACTTCCTCGTCATCTAAAAATGCCTTCTCAATGGTTGTTAAACTTGGCATATTTACAAGCTTTGTTAACTTCAAACAGCACTGTTTGTATTGCCATATTGTTGCTTCAATAAATGCACACAATGAACGAACATACTGACGGCGATTAAACTGTGAGTCCTTGACTATAGTTAACCTATCTGATGATTCAACATCTTCGATGAAATATGAGACTGTTTCATACATTTTCACCATTATTTGATTATATTTTTTACTTTCTGGTTCCATCAATAATGTCTCGGTTATACCTAGAACACCAATACCCAGTGAGTACTGCAAACGACCACAATGGGTTGTTATAGGCCTGTGTATCCTTTTATATTAAACTGCAAAGCCGACAAGTAATCTGAAATTAATTTTGCAGCCTTGTATGAAGGGTCTTGCTCATCTACGAAGCTAAAAAAGCTTCGAAGTAGCTCAACACAACCATCAGAAGATAGGTAATTTAAGTCTTTTCGATATCTACCTAATTGTGTACTTTGATTGTGAACCCACCTTTTTCTTACTTTATTTAAATCATGCAGTTGTTTGTATAGCTCAATTTCTTCAATATTTTCAATATTCCAAAACTTCGTGGCAAGCGACGAGAACTTTTCTACTGGGCTTTGCTTAGACCATTTCTCAGCTTCAGATTTAGACTTTTTACCATGATAATAATCAAAGTAAAAAGCTTCTATTATCATTGCGGTAAAAACTTGAGAAACAATTGCTTGAGTTTTTGCGTCAAAACTTTCCTGAGCTAAGAGCTTACCTTCCGGTATCTTTCCATATTTTTCGTATACTAGATTTACGGTGTTGCAGTGTATTATGAATTGTTCTGTTACGACTTTTAGTAGTTCAGCAATTCCACTAGCTCGAACTTGAGTAAGCTTGCCTTCAATTGCTTCAATCATATCTCTGATACCTATAACATTTTTAGTACGCTAATCGTGGTATTTCTGCCATTTTACCGCTCACTTACTATTTTATATAGTTTTAACAAATTACCTAACACATTACTATCATTAAGTTTTTGCTCTGCTTAAAGCGAAGTCAAATAAGGTAATTTGGACACCATAAAATCGAGAGTGAAACACCAATAAAATCGGGGCTAAAACTCCCTCCTACGGTTTTTATTGGTACTGTGGCTCGGTTACTCTTGATCTGACGGATGATGACTGAAGCTGATGGCTTTGGAGACGCGCTAAAGCACGACCTACAAAGACAACGCGCGGAACAAGTTTCACGCCTACAAGATCTTACAAAGAATTAAAAAAGCACACTATAAAAATCGGGGCTTAAGCACCCTCCTACGATTTTACTTGGCACTGTGCTTGGGTTACTTTTTGATCTGACAGCTGACGGCTGAAAGCTTACAGCTCCACACAAAAAAACCCGCGCTGCGTAAACACAGTGCGGGCTTTTAAATTTAAACAACTAGCGCTTAAAACAATTCGTTAGCTTTGTTTACGATGTTTTCTACTGTGAAGCCAAAGTGTTCAAACAGCTCGTTAGCAGGGGCTGACTCACCAAAGGTGGTCATACCTACTACTGCGCCATTTAGGCCTACGTATTTATACCAGTAATCAGCAATACCCGCTTCTACTGCTACGCGGCGTGTAACGCTTGCTGGTAATACGCTTTCTTTGTATGCAGCATCTTGTGCATCAAATACATCGGTAGATGGCATTGATACAACACGTACTTTTTTACCTTGCTTGCGTAATTCAGTCGCTGAATCTTGTGCTAATTGCACCTCAGAGCCAGTTGCAATTAAAATAAGCTCAGGCTCACCATCACAGCTAAGTACGTAACCGCCTTTTTTCACATCGCTTAATTGCTGTGCTGAACGAGTTTGTTGAGCAAGCCCTTGGCGAGTAAAGATCAATGACGTTGGACCGTCTTTACGCTCAATGGCTTGTTGCCATGCAATTGCAGACTCAACTTGGTCACACGGACGCCAGTTAACTAGGTTAGGCGTTAAACGCATGCTCGCAATTTGCTCTACTGGTTGGTGGGTTGGGCCATCTTCACCTAATCCAATTGAATCATGGGTATAAACAAAAATGCTTGGCACTTTCATTAACGCAGCCATACGTACAGCATTACGCGCGTATTCCATAAACATTAAGAAGGTCGCACC
This sequence comes from Pseudoalteromonas sp. KS88, assembly GCF_004766475.1. Lineage (NCBI taxonomy): Bacteria > Pseudomonadati > Pseudomonadota > Gammaproteobacteria > Alteromonadales > Pseudoalteromonadaceae > Pseudoalteromonas > Pseudoalteromonas sp. KS88. The sequence continues at coordinate 101,898 of NZ_PYHV01000031.1, read as the reverse complement.
GTAAGGGATAAAGCCTTTATGTAGTGCAATACCGTTCATAATTGCTGACATACCAAACTCACGCACACCGTAGTAGATGTAGTTACCGCTGGCATCATTGGCTTCAAGGCCTTTAGAACCTTTCCAAATTGTTAGGTTTGAACCTGCTAAATCAGCAGAGCCGCCCATAAACTCTGGTAATAGAGGACCAAATGCATTAAGTGCATCTTGTGATGCTTTACGTGATGCAGGGTTTGCTGGGTTTGCATCAAGTTGCTCAATGTACGCTTGTGATTTCTCGCTCCAATCAGCTGGTAACTCACCACTTGTACGACGTTTAAACTCTGCTGCTAGTTCAGGGTGTGCGGCTGCATATGCGGCAAACTTTTCATCCCAGCTCGCTTCAAGTTGCTTACCTTTTTCTTTGCCATCCCACTCGCTGTAAATGTCAGCTGGAATGTCAAATGCGTCGCCAGTCCAACCAAGGAACTCGCGCGCGGCTTTAATTTCGTCTTCACCCAGTGGCGCACCGTGACAGTCATGGCTACCTGATTTATTAGGTGAACCGTAACCAATTACTGTTTTACAGCAAATGAGTGTTGGCTTGTCTGTGATGCTGCGTGCTTCTTCGATTGCTGTGCGAATAGCGTCTGAATCATGGCCATCTACATCACTGATTACATGCCAACCGTACGCTTTAAAACGCGCTGGGGTATCATCACTGAACCAACCTTCGACTTCACCATCGATTGAAATACCGTTGTCATCCCAAAATGCCACTAACTTACCAAGGCCTAAAGTGCCAGCAAGCGAACATGCTTCGTGAGAAATACCTTCCATAAGGCAGCCATCGCCCAAGAACGTATATGTGAAGTGATCAACAATGTCGTGGCCTTCACGGTTAAACTGAGCCGCTAATGCTTTTTCAGCAATCGCCATACCGACTGCATTTGTGATCCCTTGACCAAGTGGGCCCGTAGTGGTTTCGATACCTGGTGCATAACCATATTCTGGATGACCCGGTGTTTTTGAATGCATTTGACGGAAGTTTTTAATTTCGTCAATTGGTAAATCATAACCACTTAAATGCAGTAGAGAATAAATAAGCATTGAACCGTGGCCGTTTGAGAGTATAAATCGATCTCTGTCTATCCACTCTGGATTTGTTGGATTATGATTTAGATAATCGCGCCATAGTACTTCTGCGATATCTGCCATGCCCATAGGGGCTCCAGGGTGGCCTGATTTGGCCTGTTGTACTGCGTCCATTGATAAGACGCGAATAGCATTTGCAAGTTCTTTGCGAGACGGCATGAATTCTCCTACCTTTACTGTATTTGCGCTGGTTGATTGTGTGTTTTACTAGAAACACCCATTCTTACTTATTCTAGGGGCAGTGTGCAATTAAAACCCCTAATAAATTAGACTAAAATGGAGGTTTATTAAGAACTAAAAGTTATTAGTAATTTTATTTAGACGTCTAGGCGTAAAATTACTATGAAAATATATTTGTTTTAGATAAAATACGTCCCTTAATTTTTTAGCGCTCTTACCGACGTTTGTGAAGCGCAATATTTGTGAGCAGAAATACAATGGCAAAACATTTATTTACTTCTGAATCAGTTTCTGAAGGTCATCCGGATAAAATCGCGGATCAAATCTCTGACGCGGTACTAGATGCCATCTTAGAGCAAGATTCTCATGCACGTGTTGCGTGTGAAACTTACGTAAAAACCGGTATGGTCATGGTCGGTGGTGAAATCACCACGAGTGCATGGGTTGATATCGAAGAAATCACGCGTAAAACAGTGCGTGAAATTGGCTATACTCATTCAGATATGGGTTTTGATGCTGATTCGTGTGCAATTTTAAACACTATCGGTAAGCAATCACCAGACATCAACCAGGGTGTTGACCGTACTAGCCCTGAAGAACAAGGCGCTGGTGACCAAGGCTTAATGTTTGGTTACGCATGTAACGAAACTGAAGTGCTAATGCCTGCACCAATCACGTACTCTCACCGTTTAGTACAGCGCCAAGCGCAAGTACGTAAAAGCGGCGAGATTAATTGGTTACGTCCTGATGCAAAATCACAAGTAACCTTTGCATACGAAAATGGTAAGCCTGTTGGTATCGATGCAGTAGTTCTTTCTACTCAGCACAGTGAAGAAATTTCACAAAATGACTTAGTAGAAGCGGTAATGGAAACTATCATCAAGCCGGTACTACCTGCAGAGCTAATTACTAGCGCAACGAAGTTCTTCATCAACCCAACTGGCCGTTTTGTTATCGGTGGCCCAATGGGTGACTGTGGTTTAACAGGTCGTAAAATCATTGTTGATACCTACGGCGGTATGGCACGTCACGGTGGTGGTGCTTTCTCTGGTAAAGATCCATCAAAAGTTGACCGTTCAGCTGCGTACGCTGCACGTTATGTTGCTAAAAACGTGGTTGCCGCTGGCCTTGCTGACAAGTGTGAGCTACAGGTTTCTTACGCTATCGGTGTTGCAGAGCCTACGTCAATCAGTGTTGAAACGTTTGGTACTAGCAAATTAGAAGAAAGTCGTTTAATCGAACTTATTCGTGAACACTTTGACTTACGCCCTTACGGCTTAATTCAAATGCTAGATCTTGAGCGTCCAATTTACCTACCAACAGCGGCTTACGGCCACTTTGGTCGTGATGAATTCCCATGGGAACGCACAGATAAAGCAGACGCACTTCGCGCAGCAGCTGGTCTTTAATTCCAGCCTTTGTGTGAATGTAGAAAAAGCGCCAATTGGCGCTTTTTTTATGCCTAGAAATTATGTTCTACGTTTTTGTCGCGAGGTAAACTTGCTGCTAGGCATGCGCTACCCCACGCAATTAAATTTAAAAGTAATTTATTCACAAAGAGATTAAGAGACGCTGCGCTCAAGAGAAGTAATTATAAAATAATAGCTAAAAGTGACTAGGTACTAAGATCTATTCGAAGCCCGTGACGTTTTACCTAACTTTCTAACCTATAATGTAAGTATCTTTTCATATCCAGCGACACCCCATACTATTAACAATACAATTAAAGCTAAGGTTACTGCCGCTGATGCTATATCTTTAGCGCGCCCAGATAAAACATGATATTCAACCCCTACTCTATCCGTTAATGCTTCAATAGCGGAGTTAAGTAATTCAACAATCAATAAAAATAAAAAGCTAACAGTGAGTATCACCCAGTGCAGTAAAGACTGCGCCAACCAAAACGATAAGGGCAACAAAATGACACCTAATGCCAGTTCAGTTCTAAATGCCGACTCTTCTTTAAAAGCCGCTTTAAACCCTTTTATAGAACACTGAGTGGCTTTTATAATTCGGCCTATACCAATGCCATTGGGTTTATTAACTAAATTGATTTCAGGTTTATTCATTTTATTATCTTTTTCATACGGCTTTGAATTAGTGATGTATGGCTAACAAATACTCACTCCATACCACGAATAAGCAAGTGCCATGCAGTAGCCATATAACGATTATAAGCTTGCTCTGTATCAGCATCAATATATTCAACCCCTGACGGACTGAATGACGTTAACTGAGTTTTATCGTGTTCATTAACCTTATAATACTCGTAAATCGCCTTTAAATCTCCCTTCCACAGTTTTTCATTGCGACGAATAGTTTGAAAACCAAAAACGGTGCGCTCTTCGTCAATACTTAACAATGATTGGCCCATACTATAAAACGCTGTATTTTTAGGTGCGATTAAATTAAGTAAGGTTGGAGCAATATCCATATGACTTGCAACGTGTTGCGATGACAACAAATCAGGTGTAATACCTTGCCCATAAATCACCATTGGCACGTGTGTTAGTTCAAACAAATTAGGTCGGCTATGTAGGTAACGACGACTAAAATGATCGCCCGTAATCACAAACAGTGCATCAGGATAACGCTGCTCCATTTTTCGCACAAACTCGCCCAGCATTTTATCTGCATACCATAAATGCCCTAACACATAGGGGTCTAATAGTTCGCCTTCTAGCGATTGTATTGTTGCGGGGTAATCATCATAAGATGCGTATGGGTAGTCAAGTTGCGCTAAATCTAAATTGAAAGGACCGTGATAACTGCCGCTTAAAATTACATTAAAACTTTTTTGCTCGGTTTTAGCCGCTGCGAGTTCAAATAGTTGGCTATCATCAATCCCCCATACACCCGCACTGCCTTTACCACCAGCATCTGTCGCGGAATAAATATTATCGACACCTTGCGATTCTACATATTCACCCACATTTTGCCATGAGAGTAATCCACCATAAAAAAACTGACTGGTGTAACCAAGCCGCTCCATTTGATTAATAAAAGAAAGCTTACTGGCAGGTTGTTGCGGGCCAATGCGGCTCATGTTCACACCTGAAAATGGAATACCAGACAAAATACTCGAAAGTGAATTCATCGTACTACTGGCAGCAGGTAGCATATTATCTAAATAGATCCCCTTGCTAGCTAAGCTTTTTAATTCATTAGTCACATTAAGTGATGCGTACTTTTGCTGCAAAGGCCACGAATCATAGCTTTCCATGATTATAAAAAACACCTGTGATGGAGGGTCAATAAACGCTCCTTTTGTGTGTTGCTGATAATCGAGTAATGGATCAGTGAGTGGTGCAGCATTTGAGCTCAAATAGGGGTTTTTACCATCTATTCCATGATTTTGTAATTCGTTATAGTCTTTTATTGCATACACAAAGCTACGAAAAGGGTTAATCACAAGGTTATTTACAAACGCATCAGGAGTCACCGCAGACCATTTACGCGAAGCAGGACGAGATTCGAATGAGCCGCGAATAGCGCAGATAAAAAGCACCGTTATCAGAATAACCAGTAGTGTGCGTTTCCACTTACAGACAGTATAAATGCGCGATAAAAAACTAAGGCTAGTTTGCTCAACATGCTTGCAATATCTAAACGCAATAAACAACAGAAGCACTAAACTTATAAGGCTGCCCCATGGCTTGTATTGCTTTATTGCGGTTAATGCGATGGCCTGCTGATCATCATGTAGCCCTTCAAACATAAAGTAGTTAAATTGTGTACCATACTCAGAAATATAGGTGACGCTGGTAATGCATAATAAGATCATTACGCTAAAAAATACTCTCGCAGTATAAATACGAACTTTTGAAACCCAGTGCCCTAGCCGCATTGGCTGAAAGATGCAGTTGAGTAAAAAAGGAATACTAAAACACACCCCACTCGCAGCTGAGTCAAAAGCAAAGCCAGTCTTTAAAGTATTGTATAGAGCTGTTGCATCTAAAGGTGCTGCAATATGGTCATAAAAATATACTAAGAAGAAAATACGAAAGCTCATGAAGAGCAATACACCTGCAAACCAAAGTGCAGCTAAACGCCAACACTCTGCCACAAATGAAAACCAACGACTTGAAGGCGTTGAAATAGCATTAAACACAACCTATGTCCTTATAGCACACATTCCTAAAAAAGGAACTATACCAATATTAGCCATAAATTCCATTTAGATTATGTATTAATATGTAAGAAAGTGTAACGAATACAAGTAATTAACTTATAAGGAACAAAAAGGTAACACTATATAGAGCAATTACCCTCTTTGATATCAGTAGGCGCAGCGTGATATTGCTCTTGAGCGAGCTCACTACGTAAAGCTCGTAGTGTTTTAAGCGTACTTTTTAAACTTACATTATTGCTTAACCAATGGGGTATTGCACCACCTGGGTCTGCATAAACTGTGTGGGTGAGCGCCAGACTGACCTTTTCTGGGCTATTATGCTCTTCGAGTAACCAAGTCGCTTTTAAATCCTTGATACGCACAACCGAATCAACGTGTTCTTTAAAATCAGAGTAAGCACTAATCGTTAATAACGTTTGTGTGGGATTTAGCCGTTTGTAGCAGGAATAACTCACCATATCCCTATCTCTGATAGGCCACGGCGAGTTAATTTTTGTATACACGATAGTTTCTGCGTCGCTTGGGCGGGCCAGCACCTCAACGTGACTCACATTTTCGACCCACTTTGGGGCTCGCTCAGTATCACTAAGAAGGGCCATGAAGTCGCTTGCAGTGCTATTTTCTATCTGTAACGTGCCTTGCACTTCAACAATACCATTTGAGTGTTTTTTAAAAGAAACACTGACACCATCTTGAGTTTTCCATAATTGCCATGGTGTTTGCTGCGCAGAATAAACTGTAAAGCAACACAGTATGATTAATAACCCGGCTATTTTGCGCATTAACACTCCATCGTGTTGCTATCAGTACAAGGCTATTCCCAGTAGGGTGAAATCTTAAATGATGCTAAACGACTTTGCTCCATCGCACTGACCAAAAACTCAGATTTCATTTCAAGCCAATGTTGTATTTTGGCAAGCTCTTCGTCTTCTTGTCCTGCGCATAGCTGCTTTAAATAATCGAGCGTACACAACTCATATATCCCATGAGAAATATCAAGCCATGGAATACGGAACTCACTGCGATCCTCTTTATCATACAATGCACCTAAACAGTTGCCACTGAGTAAGCTATTTTCAAGGCGGGTACGTAGGTTTAAGTAGTCTTTACAAGTAAGAGTTTGTTGCTCTGGTAACAACTGGTGCAGATCCTGCCAATCTTTATGAAATAAACGGTTTGCTATTTCATCAACAGAGCGTTCCGCGGCTTGAAACTGGGTTTGCCCCCAGCTTTTACGCCACTGTTTATCTACAAGCCAGGTAGTTAAACTAAGGAGTAACCGATTATAGCGTGCGCTGTGAAAGAGTTTGTTGATGTCATCAATACTTGGCTGTAGCTCTTTTAGGTCATTGATCACTTGAGTAAGCTCTGGCGCACTGTTAATTTTTTTGTAATAGGCATGACGTTTTGATGTATATGTTTTAAGTTGAATAGCGTTTTCAACCCACGCTAGTTCGCTTAACAACCACTTAAGCTCAACTCTTAATGACTCTGTAGTACTTTTATCTACAATGTCATCAAATAGCCAAAACGTGTGGCGAATCAGGCTGATGCCATCAGTAACTCGTTTAAGCGTTTTTAAGCTAGGCTTGTCAAAATAGCACTGCTCATGTTTTTGCACAAAGCGAATACCAAACCCTATTGCTGCAATGAGAGCTTGCTCTTGCGTGGCCTTTTTAGGCAGTGAAACAAAACCGATTGATTTGCTCGGTTTAAGTGGTTTTTCATCCGCTAAACGATAACCTCTGGCCGCTTTTGAATACAAACCAAGACGAATATTACTCTGTGCGACTAGTTTATCGGCTAACGCAAACAACTCATCACGACTGCCTTCCATCAGTTCGATTTCAAGCTCACAAATAATTTCAACCCGACCAGAAGCTGACACTTCACCTTTATCTAAAACAACCTCAATTTTTGCTCCACCTTCGGTTTCAATTAACCAAGTGCGGCGGATAAAGTTAGTACTGAATATTGGGTATAAATTAGCGGCTATTGCGTTAACTTGCATGCCGTGAGGCCAAATACCGCTGTCAAACTCAGTGATATCTGGGCGGTTACTTTCAATCGGCAAATTATATTCAGGGCGTTGATGTAAACCTCCAACAACTTCTCCTGCTAGTTTGATTGTTTGCTCACATTGATTATCTGCACAACGTGTTCTAAAACCAATATCAAGTGCTCTTAACTCTCGACTAGGAGTGTCATAGTAAGCATTTTGCAAACTACGGGAAGGCTTGTTTGTGACGGTTTTTGCAAATTGAGTAATTAACGCGGGGATCAGTGGAACAACGGCATCTGACACCAAAAACTTAAGTTCTATCTCAGTATCCATTAGGCTTGAGGATTACCTTTAAAATAAATAAGAGCTCAAAATAAACAAAGCAAAGCGGTAATGCAAATTTTTTAGCGAGATTTCATTTATTCACTGTGATGTGATTACAATATCAGCCTTGCTATTAACGAGTTTAATCCATACTATCTCTATACTTAGAACGAAAAAATTGCCGTAACGATCACGGTTACATTAACAGGGTAGATTAATGTTTAAACATTCCTTATTAGCTTTACTTCTTAGCGCTGTTGCGTTTGTTAGTCACGGCGAAGAAGCAAATTCAACAAACAATACAAATACGGCTTATATTGTTGATAATCTTTATACGTTTATGCATTCTGGTGCGAGTAAGAACTACCGAATTATCGGATCAGTAGATGCGGGAACAAAGTTAACGCAACTTTCACCAGAAGAAAACGGCTTCGTCAAAGTCATTGATGATAAAGAACGCGAAGGCTGGGTAGAGGCTAAGTTTGTCTCTAAATCAGCTGGTATTCACCAGCAATATCGCACTTTGAGTGAAGAAATGACGTCGATGCAAGAGCAACTTCGTCAAACCCAGATTGAACTGCCACAACTACAAGAGCAAAACCAATCACTCACTGATCAAAATCTAATGTTGTCAGAACAAATCACCAAACTGCAAACGACTCTAAATGCTGAACGTACTCAAAAGCAACAAGCCGGTGCTAAAGAGAAACGTCAGCTACTTACCTACGGGGGAGCTATCGCATTTATAGGATTGTTTTTAGGGATTATTTTAACGATAGTGCTGTCGCGCCGTAAACGTTACGACGGATGGGCATAAGCAATACAATAAAAAAGCACCAATAGGTGCTTTTTTATTTAATCGAGCTTTAGGCCATTGTCTTGCTTTATTTTTTCAATAACCATATAGGTATGGTGTGTACCTACGCCTGGTATATCAACTAAATCACCTAACACTTGGCGGTATTCGTCCATATCTGACACACGTATTTTTAATAAATAATCGTAACCCCCTGCCACCATATCGCACTCGATAACTTGAGTAATTCGTAAAATATGTTCACGGAAGACTTTAAATACGGCCGTATTTGATGTTACTAATGACACTTGTACATGCGCTAATAAACTCTGGTTAAGTTTTGCTTCGTTAAGCTTAGCAAAGTAGCCCTCGATATAGCCTTCTTGCTCGAGTCGTTTTACTCGGTCAAGACAAGGGCTGGGGCTTAAGTTAACCTGCTTTGCAAGGTTCACATTAGATATTCTGCCGTTTTTTTGCAGAACGTCTAAAATTGCTAAATCGATACGATCAAGCAGGCGTAATCTATTGGGACTTGTCATAACAGAATTTTATGCGGATAAGTTTAACGTATGCCCTGTAAATTATCGTAAATCGGCAAATTTAACCAGCATATTCTGCTGGAATTTAATTAGAATGCACGCATTAAACAACATGATAATCGAGCAGCACTCTTTTTTTGCTGCAAGACTCCACACTTTTGAGGTTACTTATGTTATTCAACGGCGATTTGACTACAACGTGTCCAATTCGACAAAAGATCCGTGACTTTTACCGCATTGATGAAAATGCAGTTATTGATCATATTTTACCCCTTGCCGAAGTAGGTGTTAAAGCCCGTAGCCGTGCATGGGAGCGTGCACGTCAAATAGTTCACAATATTCGTAAAGACCAAGATGGTCAAAGCGGTGTTGATGCACTTTTAAATGAATTCTCACTTTCGAGTGAAGAAGGTGTGGTATTAATGTGTTTGGCTGAAGCCCTACTTCGTGTGCCAGATAAAGCGACTCAAGAAACCCTTATCCGTGACAAATTAGCAAAAGGCGATTGGAGCTCACACTTAGGTAGCAGTGACTCTCTGTTTGTTAATGCATCGTCTTGGGGTTTGTTAGTGACCGGGAAAATGGTTAACTACAACGACAAAACCAAAGATCAGCAATTTGGTGTGTTGAAAAAAACCATTGGTCGTTTAGGCGAGCCAGTAATCCGTAAGTCAGTTAACTTCGCGATGAAGATCATGGGTAAACAATTCGTTATGGGTCGCACCATTGACGAAGCCATTGAGCGTGCAGCAGATACAGAACGCAAGGGCTATGTATACTCATACGACATGCTAGGTGAAGGCGCGCGTACAATGAAAGACGCGGACCGTTATTATCAAAGTTACCTAAATGCGATTCACTCTATTGGTAAAGCTGCAAATGGCCGCGGCCCAATTAAGAGCCCTGGTATTTCAGTGAAACTTTCGGCAATTCATCCACGTTATGAATTCACCCATAAAGAACGTGTAATGGAAGAAATTGTGCCTAAACTTAAGGCGCTTGCATTGGTCGCTAAAAGTTACGATATTGGCTTTACAGTAGATGCTGAAGAAGCTGACCGCTTGGATATTTCTCTTGATGTCATTGAAGCCGTATTTAGCGACGACGATTTAGCTGGCTGGCATGGTTTTGGTCTAGCTGTTCAGGCATACCAAAAACGCGCTATTTTTGTTATCGAATGGCTCACAGAGCTTGCTACCCGCGTTGGCCGCAAACTAATGGTACGCTTAGTTAAAGGCGCTTACTGGGATACAGAAATCAAAACTACACAGCAAGATGGTTTAGATCATTTCCCTGTATTTACCCGAAAAGCAACGACTGACGTTTCATACAAAGCCTGTGCTATTAAAATGCTTGAAGCGCGTGACGTGCTGTATCCACAATTTGCCACTCATAACGCATACACTGCGGCAACGATTCTAGAAGTTGCAAAAGGCGATCATGATGGATTTGAATTCCAACGCCTGCACGGCATGGGCGAGTCTTTATTTGACCAAATCGTAACGCAAGAGAAAATTCAGTGTCGCGTGTATGCACCTGTTGGTCAGCACGAAGACTTACTTGCATACTTGGTTCGTCGCTTACTTGAAAACGGCGCTAACTCATCGTTTGTAAATGCGATTGTTGATACCACGCAACCTGTTGAAGCATTACTTCCTGATCCTGTAGAAACACTGCAAGGTTTACGTAATAAGTACAACACGCAAATTAAGATGCCTATTGATTTATACGGCGCAGAGCGTGCTAACTCAAAGGGTATGGATTTAACTGATATCAATGCAATTACACCCTTTAAAGAAAACCTAGATTCGTGGTTTGAAGAACATCGCATTAATGAAAGTGACGTACCTGAAGGCTCATTAGCGGTTAAAAATCCAGCTAATCATAAAGAAGTCATTGGCCACGTTAAATTACATAACAGTGATGACATGCTTAGCCTACTTGCTAACGCGGAAACGGCCTTTGAGTCATGGTCACAAACACCTGTAAAAGAGCGTGCAAATTTACTTCGTCGTATTGCCGATATTCTAGAACGCCACCATGATGAGCTTGTAGCAATCTGTATTAAAGAAGCTGGTAAAGTTGCACAAGATGGCATTGATGAAGTACGCGAAGCTGTTGATTTTTGTCGTTACTACGCAGCTCGCGCTGAAGAGCTTAGTGAAGATGAGCGCTTTGAAGCCCGCGGTGTTATTTTATGTATAAGCCCGTGGAACTTCCCACTTGCTATCTTTTTGGGTCAAGTAGCTGCTGCAATCGTAACCGGTAATACCGTTATCGCAAAACCAGCTGAACAAACTAGTTACATTGCACTGCGCTCTATTGAACTAATGTTATCAGTAGGTTTACCTGAGCATGTTGTACAACCCGTGATTGCCCGCGGTAGTGAAGTAGGTAAGACAATTGTACCCGATGAGCGTATTCAAGCAGTGATGTTCACCGGTTCAACCGAGACTGGCACTATCATCTCACAAACACTTGCAGCGCGTAATGATATTCAAGTACCGTTAATTGCCGAAACAGGTGGTCAAAACTGTATGATCGTCGATTCAACTGCACTGCCTGAGCAAGTGGTTGATGATGTGATTAGTTCTGGTTTCCAAAGTGCCGGTCAACGCTGTTCTGCATTGCGTGTATTATTTTTACAAGAAGACGTGGCAGATGGCATCATTGAGATGATCAAAGGGGCGCTGAAAGAGTTACATGTTGGCGACCCTGCACTACTTTCAACAGACATTGGTCCTGTTATCGATGAAAAAGCATTGAAGAACCTAACCGATCACGTTGAGTATCTAAAAGGCAATGCCACACTGCACTATGAGTGTGAAATTCCTGATAATACTGAAAATGGCGCTTATTTCTTTGCTCCACGCTTATATGAAATCAAAGATTTATCAGTACTTAAACGTGAAGTATTTGGCCCATGTGTGCATGTAATTCGCTTTAAGGGCGCTGAAATTGACAGTGTTGTTGACCAAATCAATAACACTGGCTTTGGCTTAACTATGGGTATTCATTCACGTATCGAAGAGCGCTGTGAATACCTTGCTAAAATGTCACGCGCGGGCAACGTTTACGTTAATCGTAATATGATTGGTGCAATTGTAGGCGTACAACCGTTTGGTGGTCGTGGTTTATCTGGTACTGGCCCGAAAGCAGGTGGTCCAAACTACCTGCAACGCTTAGTTAAAGAAAAAGCGTCACCTGATAACGTGCAAATGACCAACTTAACGCCCGATGAGCTTGATTTACACCACTACTCAGGTGCAAATGAGCAAGTTGAAAAGTTAATGACTAACTCAATGCGCGACGAAAAAATTTGGCGTGGCACACCGCTAAATGACCGTGTTTCTGCTGTTAGACAGTTATTAGCCAAAGTAGCCACCGTTGATATCATCGATGAGCTTGCAGATGATTTAGCATTAACACTTGCCGATGCACGTGCCCAGCTAAACCGCCTTGAAAAGCACATGCGTAAATATACTACGTTACCAGGGCCAACAGGCGAATCAAACACACTACACCTTGAAGCACGCGGTTGTGTAGTATGTTACGCAGATAAGAGTACATCATTTAACTTTTGGGCTATCTCTATTATCACTGCACTTGCAGCGGGTAATACTGTAATCACAGTAGCATCGGAATTATTCTATGATGAAGCTGTTGCGTTTAAAGACAAGTTTATCTCAACGGGTGTCGCTGAAGGTGTGTTCCAAGTTGCAAAGCCAAACCAGCTACAAGCAATCTTGGCGCATCCACATTTAGCGGGCGCAGTGGTTGCAGCACGTTCATCACGTCTGGGCTACTTTAGCCAGCAGCTTGCACAACGCAAAGGCGCAATCTTGCCTGTGATAAGCTCAGAGTATTACGATACGCTGATCAAACGTCTGATCACAGAAAAGACGATTAGTATTGATACTACCGCCTCAGGTGGTAACACATCTCTCATGACTTTGGTTGAAGATGACGAATAAAATCAACAACTAAGTATTAAAGGGCGCTTTTTAGCGCCCTTTTTGCTACTTATACAATGAAAAGTTTGCTAACTTTAATGTATGCGAATTTTTTTGAGTAAGTAATGTTTAAAACCATTCCTATAAAACAGCTTCTACCCGGTATGTTCGTACAACAAGTAACGAAGCAGTCAGGTAATATCAAAATAAAAAACCAAGGGTGGGTAAAAACGCAGGCTGGTATCGATAAGTTAATAAAAGCGGGTATTTTAGAGGTCGAGATTGACCCTGATAAAACCATCATAGAGCAACCAAAAGAGCTCAACGACGCCCCCATTGTTAGTGACACTCCAAAACAACGTGACCCATGGCATACCACTCATTCTGTTGAACAAGAGATGGGCAAAGCTCAAAAACTTTATTGTGAAGCTAAAGACTTACAGAGCAAGGCATTTAGTGATATTAAAGCAGGAAAAACAATTGAAGTAGCGCCATTTAAAGAGCTTGCAAGTGGCTTTATTGATTCGGTTTTTCGTAACCAAGATGCGCTGGCCTGTATTACACGGATGCGAGAAAAAGACAGTTACCTATTAGAGCACTCAATTAATGTTTCTGTTTTAATTAGTATTTTTGCCAAGCATTTAAATTTTGAAAAAGAGCTCATAGAAGAACTAGCAACAGGCGCCCTGCTACACGATATTGGTAAAATACAAATTCCTGATGAGATTCTTCACAAACCCGGAAGGTTGACTGAGCAAGAGTTTAAAACAATTCAAAATCATGCGCTTTATAGTAAGCAAATTCTAGAAGAATCAGGTTTAACAGGCATTGCTGTTGATATTGCAGGCTTTCACCACGAGCGTCTGGATGGCAGTGGCTACCCGTTTGGTAAGCACGCTGATGAAATCAGTCAGTATGTGCGTATGGCATCGATCGTTGATGTATATGACGCGCTTACAGCTGAGCGAGTTTATAAAGATGGCATGGAGCCCATTAAAGCCTTTAAAATACTGAAAGATGGCTGTCCTGATAGCTTTGATGGCGAGCTATTGACCAAGTTTATCCAATGTATTGGTATCCACCCTGTTGGTACTTTGGTGAAGCTTTCAAGCCAAAAAGTCGGATTGGTAACAAAAAGCAACCCAGCAAGCCCGCTAAAACCGCAGGTTAAAACCTTTTATCATGCCAAACATGCACGCTACACAGGCGTTGAAGATATTGATTTGGCTCATAGCCGTACTCATGATGCACTGGAGTCAGCCGTGAAACCTAAAGATTTTAATATTGATTTAATCAGATTTTTTAAACATTCAATCCTGCCTTAAATAATTTTTATAAGAAACGATTCCCAAACCTCCCCCTTCGTTCGTTTATAGATTTACAAAGCCAATAATCCGTCAGCTTTGTCTATAACAACAACGAAGGGAATAAGATGAACAACAACAGAACTTACAATAAACACCTCATAGCATTAGCTGTAAGCAGTGTATTATTCAGTATTAATACTATTGCAGCAGAACAAAGCTCTGCTTCTAATAGCGAGCAAAAAAAACTACTTGATCTTGAACGCATCGTTGTCACAGGTAGTGGCGGGCGTGGACAAACAAAATTAGAATCATCAGTTTCAATCACCACCTTAGATGCTGAGCAACTCTCCCGTGAAGCCCCGCTAGGTACTGCTGATTTACTTGAAGCAGTGCCAGGTTTTTGGGTTGAAGACTCAGGTGGTGAAACCAATAACAATGTAGCGCCACGTGGTCTTAGAGGTGGTGAAGGATTTCGTTATATTGGCGTTGAAGAAGACGGCTTGCCAGTTGTATACGACGGCGTATGGGTAGATTTTTATCAACGCCAAGATATTACCATCGAACATATGGAAGCCGTTCGCGGTGGTACGTCAGGTTTACTGACTACTAACGGCCCTGCGGCACTCGTTAACTTTATTACTCGCAAACCCGATGATGTTGAAGAAGCCACTATAAAGTTCACAACTGCCGATTATGGCATGTACCGTAGTGAGTTTTTTTACGGCACGCCTATCAGTGATAATTGGAAAATGTCTATGGGTGGTTTTTATCGCCGTTCAGACGGAGTCAGAGACACCGAATTTACTGCCGATCACGGTGGTCAGCTTAGGCTTAATCTAGTACGCGAGTTTGATAAAGGACAACTAACCCTCTCGGCTAAACATTTAAATGATCACACCACTTTCTTTGTGCCAATTCCGCTGCAAGATCAAAACAATCCAAAAGGCATTCCCGGGGTTAATCCGCAACACGGCACATTAATTGGTAATGGTCAGCGCTTACTTAACTATTTGCAAGAAGATGGCAGTTATCAAACGCGCGATCATAAAGACGGCCAACACACTAAGTTTAGTACCTTAGGCTACAACCTTGATTGGGAGCTCAATGATCGCTGGTTACTTAATACAGCGGGCCGTTACTCTAAGTTTGAAAACGACATGTATATCTTGCTTAACTTTGACAACTCAACCTTAGTCAATGCCAATGACCGACTTGGCCAACAAGATGTACTGGCAATGCTTGATCAGTTTGCGGATGATGGCGCTGTAGCAGCCCAATATCGTTATGTAGATAGCGGCGAAATGCTTAATGATGTAAGTAACCTAAATGGCAATGGCTTAATTACCACCAGCTACCCGCTGTATTCTCGCTACGATGCCGAGCAATTCGTTAATAAGCTTAATTTTACCTACGAAGGCGATAAACACACTTTCACTATGGGATGGTTGTTTGCTTTTGTCGATGCCGATTCACTGCCTGTTGATAAATGGGAGTCGCAATTTTTAACCGAAGTTAAAGACAATGCCCGATTACTTGATATTGTTGCCGTAGATGATAACCAGCAAGTGGTTGGTCAGCTCACCGACAACGGCTCAACCGGCTATGCACCTGGCTGGGGTCAAGCAACAGCATTTGGTACTAGTACCTCGAACTCACTCTTTATTAATGAGCAATATCAAGCAACTGATAACTTACGTCTGGATGGTGGTATTCGCGTTGAATGGCTAGAACTTGATAGCACGGCATCTGGCACTGAGTTTGCCAAACCTGTTGATGGCGCGTTTGATGCAAGTGGCAATGATGTAGATAACAACCTCGCTAATAACTACGTTGATACCACCTCAACAAAATACTTATCCAAAAAACGTGATGAAACAGAAACTGCATGGACAGTGGGCTTTAATTACACCATTGGTGACGATGTTTCCATGTTTGGCCGCTACGCCGATGCGTTCGAAATGCCGCGTTTAATGAGCTACGGGCAAAACATTCATGCCGGTGTTGATGCTGACTTTAATGACAGTGTGAATCTTACCTTTAGCGAACTTGGCGCTCGTTATTCAGGCGACACCCTAGGCACCTCAGTCACGTTATTTAGAACCAAATTTAATGACTTAGTAGAGCGTAACTTTACTGGTAGCAACGGTGAAGTCGCCAACCAAACGATTGATACTATTACTGATGGGGTAGAGTTTGAGGCTGTTTGGCAAGCACTCGATTCATTGCAACTGGAATTAACCGGTGTGGTACAAAACCCGAAGATGGAAGGTTTTACCGGTGTTTTCTCACACTGGAATGGCAAACAAGTTAAACGTACTCCCAAAGTACAATTACGCTTTACTCCCACTTATTATTTTGACGATGGCGATGTGTACTTAACGGTTCATCATCTAGGTGAGCGATACTCCGACGGCGAAAATAAATTTGAGCTACCGGCTTATACTACCGTCGATATGGGTGTCAATTATCGCTTTAATGACAGCGTTGCCTTGCATGTTAAAGCCACTAATCTCAGTGATGAACTTGGCTTAACCGAAGGGAATCCGCGAGCAATTAACGATGTACAGGCAGGCTATGACTATTACTACGCCAGACCTATTTTAGGGCGCACTATCAGCGCATCTTTGACCCTTAATTTTTAAAGCCCCCTTGCTAATTTGCGCTATGCCCAGTGCTAATTAGTTTAATCAAGCCCGCTATTGCGGGCTTTTCTCAGGAAGTTACAATGCCTCAACGCTATATTACTATATACCTAAAATGCAGTCTGCTAGCCCTGCTACTGCTTGTTAGTCCCTACTTTGCACTTGCACAGATCACGCCAAAACCAACCAGCAGTCACTATAGCCAAGGCAGTTTTACTTTGGCTTACGATACTGAAATTCACTATAACCATAGTGACGCAGCAGCTGTTGCACAGCATTTTGCTGATTTTTTACGCCCACCAACTGGCTACCAATTCCCCGTAACACAAGCGAATAACACAGTTAAAAATAGTGTATTTTTTAAACTTGTCGAGCACCCTGTTAGCGCTGAAGGCTATCAATTAATTGTTAAAAAAGAATTTATTGAAGCCAAAGCAAATACTGTACAAGGTCTATTTTGGGCGATGCAGTCTTTGCGCCAGTTATTGCCCGAAGCCATAGAGTCACGCATGCCAATTAATCGCCAAAGCTGGCTTATCCCACTAGTTGAAATTAACGATGAGCCACGCTTTAGTTATCGTGGAATGCATTTAGATGTGAGTCGACACTTTTTTGATGTAGCCTTTATTAAACGTTACATAGATTGGCTCGCTATGCATAAGTTAAATGTCTTTCAATGGCATTTAACCGACGACCAAGGCTGGCGTCTTGCAATTGATGCCTATCCAAAACTTACCTCCATTGGTGCTACTCGCCCGCATACTGTGGTAGGTCATACTTATGATTATAAACCACTGTTTGATAACCAACCGGTATCGGGTTTTTACACTAAAGCACA
The DNA here is from genome assembly GCF_004766475.1 of Pseudoalteromonas sp. KS88. Lineage (NCBI taxonomy): Bacteria > Pseudomonadati > Pseudomonadota > Gammaproteobacteria > Alteromonadales > Pseudoalteromonadaceae > Pseudoalteromonas > Pseudoalteromonas sp. KS88. Next base: position 84,051 of record NZ_PYHV01000031.1, on the reverse strand, counting down.
AATTAAAGAAGTGATTGAATATGCCAAAGCACGTCATATTGAAGTCATTCCTGAGATTGATATTCCAGGCCATAGCACTGCAATCCTTGCCGCTTACCCTGAACTTTCATGTCATCAGCAACCCGTTAGTGTACAAGCACAATTTGGCATTTTTGAAGATGTGCTATGCCCGCGTGAAGATGTATTTGAATTTCTCGCGGTGGTTTATCAAGAGGTAGCTGAGTTATTCCCAAGCCAGTATATACACATCGGCGGCGATGAAGTGATTAAAAAGCAGTGGCTGGCAAGTACACAGGTGAAAAAATTAATGCAGCAGCATAACCTTACAACCCCCGAGCAAGTACAAAGCTACTTTATTAAACGGGTAGCAAAAATAGTGCAAGCACTTGATAAAAAGGTAATTGGCTGGGATGAAATACTCGAAGGAGGCGTTGCAGATGATGCCTTGATCATGTCATGGCGTGGCACAGAAGGCGGCATTCAAGCGGCGAAAATGGGCCATCAAGTGATCATGAGCCCGTATCAATATATTTATTTTGATGCTTATCAATCACGCAATCTAGACGAACCTAAAGCAATTCATGGCTTAACGGGATTAAAAGATGTATACCAGTACGATCCTCAACCTACTGACTTAAGCGCCGATCAACAAGCTTACATTATTGGCGCACAAGGCGCTTTATGGACTGAGTACATTAAAACCCCTCGTCACGCCGAGTATATGCTCTTTCCTCGCTTAAGTGCATTAGCTGAAACATTGTGGTCTAACAAAAACAATAAATCTTGGTCTGACTATAGCCAAAACCGCTTACCAGCATTATTTAAACGTTACCAACAAATGCATATCAATACGGCTAGCAGCGCCTATAAGCCGATTATAAGCAGCACAATTATAGGTAATAATTTACAGGCTGAGATCAGCACAGAGATTGCCAACACACGCATTTATTACACCTTAGATGGCACAGAGCCAACACTTTCATCAATGATCTACAGTGAGCCGTTAGTCATTTCTAAAGAAACGCAACTGCGTGCAAAAAGCTATGCAGGTGCAATTGGGCAGTTAGTTGGTGATGCCCGCCTTACCCTCAGTCCACATTTGGCATTAACTAAAAAAATTACGCTTAGTAATACAGCTGCCGATGATTCTGCAGCCAAATTGCAAGATGGCCAGTTTGCCTATGATCAATTTTACAGCAGTGACGATTATGCGATTTTTTACGACACTGATTTAGAGGCGATAATCGACTTGGCAGAGCCTACTTTGGTGACCCAAGTTAAACTGGGTTACAACAGTGGACGCCACCGTCAACTCCATCCTCCCGTAAAAATTCAAGTCATGGGTTCGAACGATCAACAAAATTGGCAGCGCTTAGCAGAGGACATTAACCCGCAAGGGCCATTATCGACTCTGATATTTAATAGTGTGGAGCTGCGCTATTTAAAAGTTATTGCGGTCAATAGTAAGCAATCTGATGACCCGCAAATCCCAAAGCTACCACTTTATATTGATGAAATTGCCGTGTACTAAAACCGCCTAAAGTTCTTGGGCGTGTTTATCTTTCGAGATAGAACAAATTTTAATTCTGAAAGGTCGACACGCCCTAATACTAAATACGTATTTAGCGCTTTTTTTAGTTTTTCGTTCCCAAACGGCTTCCTAAAAGCGTTTATAACCTTAGAGTCAACTTGCAGTAAGCGCTCTACAGATAATAACAATGCTCAGGAGCCATTATGTTTGTTAAAAAGCAAAAATTTACTACAGCACTTTCAGTATTAGCATTACTCACTGCGAGTCAATTTAGCAGCGCCCAACCGAATCCAGATAACTTAGCATTAAATTGGCAAGTGATTGACCATGGTATTGGTGAAAATATATTTATGGGTAGCTTAACCATTACTAACAATGGTTTAGAACCGCTCGGTGAAGCTGGCTGGGCGTTATACTTTAGCTCAGTGCGGCCACCAGCTAGCGTATTACCAAGTTCAGATCCAAACGGTGCATTAGCTCGTCAGCATATTGCGGCACAACATTTAAGTCTCGACAATGCAGACACAGCAAAAAGCGGGGATTATTTTGTCTTAAAACCCATAGCAGGATTTACGCCTATTCAACCAGGTGAGTCTCGTGAAATAGAAATTATCGCCCAGTATTGGCAAATGCTAAAAAATGATTCGCCTTCTGGGTTTCATATTAGCTATGAAAACCAAGCACCTCAGGCGGTTTTGGTGGATGTTCATATGGATCCGACCGATCCAAAACAAACCACACAAACAGCTAACGATAATATGCCGGTGCAAACCAGCGCATTACGATTTAGCGAAAACAGTGCGCCGCTTGCCAGTTTATCGTTACAAAACCAACTTGTCCCTCAACCACATTCAGTCGTAACCACTGACAATGAGTTTTTAACCTTAATGAGTCAGTTAACCACAATTACTGCGCCAACAGCGCTTACAAAAGAAGCGGCTTATTTGCAAACGGCGTTAAGCGATTTGCTCAGCGGCAGCTTTGCAATTAATGCCAACCAACAAAATGGTCCTAATCAAATCACTCTATTGATTGATAGCAACCTAGACACAAATCAAGACGGCCAAGCCGACGACAGTGGTTATAAACTCGAGATTAATGCTTTTACGGGTATTAAAATTACTGGCAGTGATGCACAAGGCGTGTTTTATGGTATTCAAACATTACGCCAAATGATCCCTGCAACTGTATATAAAAATGCGCAAAACTCTACAACCTTGGCCGACAACACCGTATTACCTGCAAGTGTTATTCTTGATGCGCCGCGCTTTGCCTATCGCGGCATGATGCTGGATGTAGCACGCAATTTTCAATCTAAAGAAACAGTATTCAAGCTGCTAGATTTAATGGCTTTTTATAAATTAAATAAATTCGAAATTAACCTTGCCAATGACGAAGGCTGGCGACTTGAGATCCCAGGTATTCCTGAACTCACCGACTTTGGTGCCAAGCGTGGTTATGATCTTAACGAAGAAAACATGCTACATACGTTTATGGGCGCAGCCAATGAATTCGCAGCCGGTGATGGTATCGAAAATAAACCAGCTAATCGCACCGAGGCTAACTTAGGCGTTGCTCCTAGCTTTCAAGGTTTTGAAGTTGCGCAGCAAAACTTCTTAGGCAAAGGTTGGGGCTACTACACTGTTAATGACTTCAAAGAGATTTTACAGTATGCCGCCGACCGACATATAGATGTGATCATCGAATATGACTTCCCTGCCCATGCTAGAGCCGCCATTAAAGCGATGGAGTATCGTTATAATAAATATAAAGACAGCAACTTAGCACAAGCAAACAAATATCGCCTGATCGATCCGCTAGATCAATCCAAGTACTACACACCGCAATTTTATAATGATAACTTTGTCAATCCTGCGCTTGAGAGCACCTTCACATTTTTAAACCATATAATCAGTGAAACCCGCGCAATCTACGATGCAGTCCCAGATGCTAAGCTTACGCGTTTACATGGCGGTGGTGATGAATTGCCGCATTTAGGGCCAAATGAATGGTGGGCTCAATCCCCTGCGGTACAACAAAACCCAAACACAGCGGGCAAAACCGATGCTGAATTGTTTGATTACTTTTTCTTACGCTGGAAACAAATCGTCAATCAACATGGTTTTGATATGGCAACTTGGGGCGATGTGTTATCACATAATGGCACCGGCAATGTAGATTATGGCACCATCTACCCTATTTTTTGGAACAATGTATGGGGTTGGGGCAATGAGCATCAAGCTTATAAGTTTGCTAATCAGGGGTATCAAGTCGTGCTCTCTCATGCCACAAACCTGTATTTGGATTTAGCTTACAATAAACACCCTGATGAAATTGGCTATCATTGGGCGGGCTACACCGACACGAAAAAAACCTTTGAGTATCGCCCGTTTAATATTTACGCCAACGCTGAAACTGACAAACTAGGCAATCCTGTGCCTTGGAACCCAAACTGGGTATTACTTAATGAAACCGGTAAACAAAACATCCAAGGGATTCAGGCACAGTTATTTGGTGAAAATCAAAAATCCCCCGAAATTTTAGATTACATGACCTTCCCTAAGTTATTAGGGGCAGCAGAGCGTGCGTGGGTGCAGAGCATGCCAGCCGAAGGAGCTGCTATGGAACAAGCTTGGCAAACCTTCACCAATACCTTAGGACAGTACGCTCTACCACTATTGGACTATTACCAAGTGGTCGATATTAATGCTCAAATGCCAGAACACATTGGCGTTAATTACCGTATACCTCTACCCGGTGGCAATATTGAAAACGGCCAGCTCATTGTGAATACACGATTTGTTGGCATGAAAACAGAGTATTCAACAGATCAAGGTGCAACATGGCAAAGCTATCAAGCTCCCGTATCACTTACGACAACAGCAAGTGTACTGCTGAGAACGGTAAGTGATTCAGGCAAAGTAAGCCGCGTCGCAACAATTAACTAGCTAAGCAAACTGCACATGGGTTGTACTATTGGTACAACCCATGTAGCACTATAAATGGAAGAATAGGATGCGTAGCCATGCCACCTTTATTGTCATTTAAACGAAAGAAAGCCGCAAACGAGGCCCCGGTGACGATACAAGCCGATGCCCAGCGCCGTCAGCAGGTTGAGCAGCTGTTTTTACAACAACAGCAAAAGTTAGTACGCCATATTATGGCTAAAGGCCTTGATAAGCGTGAAGCAGAGGACATAGCACAAGAAGCATTTGTAAAACTGTTAGGTTTAGAAGATGCCCAAGTAAGTAATTACATTGCTGCTTATTTATATAAAATAGCAACCAACTTAACCATCGATAAGCTTCGTCGTAAAGCTCGCAGTCCGTTTGCAGAGCACACTGACGAAAGTGAGCAAATGCCGCAACTTGGTAACAGTGCCAACCCTGAGAAAAATCATCATACCCAAGAATTACTTAAAGAAATGGAGAAGTCCCTCGCAAGTTTGCCAGACAAATGCAGACTGGCTTTTTTACTGTATAAAATTCGTGGTCAAAGTTATGAAGAAATCGCTTTGACCTTACAAATATCTCCCAGTATGGTACGAAAATATGTATTACGTGCAGTTCGTCATTGCTATCAACAGTTACAACATGAGCTTTGATCATGAGTTTTAAGGATATTAGCATGAACCCATCACCTGACGATTTAGCGATTATTGAAGAGCAAGCCGCTGATTGGCTTTTGCTATTAGAGGAGCAGCAACTGCCCATTAGTAACAGCCAACACTACCCAACTCAGTTGCAAGATTGGTTGGCGCAAAGCGAATTGCACCGTGATATTTTTCAAAAAATGCAGCAACTATGGCAAGTAACTACGCAACTAGATACTGATTACGTAGAGCAACAGCTTGCGCAAATACCACCTGCGATAGACATGATTAAACGTACTGAAAAACGCTCTCGAACAAGCTATTATGCCTTAGCTGCCGCGTTTTTTTTATTAAGTTTTAGTATCTTCATTAATGTTGAACAGCCCAGTAATAAAACTGTAACGGTGGCAAATAATAGTCCCGCAATGACCGATGTGCAAAATCAGTTTTTTCGCACCACAATCAACGAGCACCTTACTTTCACTTTAGATGATAACAGCCGGGTAGATTTAGGCGCTAATAGTCAATTAGCTGTGCGCTATAGTAATAGCTCGCGAGAGTTAACTTTGTACCAAGGTGAAGCACTATTTTCAGTCGCTAAAGACAAACAAAGACCTTTTATTGTGCGCCACCAGCAAAGCCAAGTAGAAGCACTAGGCACGGTGTTCAATGTGCGTGCTCATCCTACTTCTATTCGCGTTGATGTACTTGAGGGCACGGTATCGCTTGCACAGCAGCAAACAATTAAATTAACCCAAGGACAAGCCGCGCAAATAACTCAAACTGGCACTATTATTCGTAGCAAAGCACAAGGAGAAAACCTCACCATGGATTGGCAACAAGGCCGTTTAGTGTATCAGAATGCTCGCTTAGGTGATGTACTTGACGATATTGCCCGTTATAGTGAGCTAAAAATAACCCTTGGCAGCCAAAAGCTTAGTCAATTTACCTACAATGGGACTTTGTTAACCTCTGAAATCGACTCATGGCTACACACCCTTGATAAAATTTATCCAATCACGGTGACTCAAGAAGGGAAAAAGTTTACGTTAGCAGCTAATTAGCTAAAAGTGGCATGGCATACGTGCGCTAAAAATGGTACAAAGTTTGGACAATAATAAAAATATTGAATCAAACCATGTTATTGAGGTTATTGACCAAGCAATTACCTTGGTTGATATTATTTAGTAGCTATCTACATGCTACTACTGACTATCAATTTAATTTAGCTGAAGCTACTTTGCAGCAGCGCATGCTTGATGTTGCTGCGCAAAGTGGTTGGCAACTAAGCGCCGCAGATATAAAAGCACAGGCGCCCCTTCCCCCACTACAAGGGCGCTTTACGCTTGAGCAATTATTGGTTAAAACTTTGGCCAATAGCCCATATCAATTTACCTTAGACTCCACTCAACAGCGTATTTTTGTAACCCCAACACCCGTTGATAAACTGAACGACTTTGAGCGTATTATAGTCACTGGCGTCAGTGGTAAAACGCGTAATATTTTAAATTCTTCTATTTCAATCACTCAGCTGTCAGCGCAGCAACTAAATCAACATACCCCATATTCCAACGCTGAAATTCTTAAAAATGTCACAGGCTTTTGGGTAGAGGATTCAGGTGGCGAAACTAATAACAATGTTGCACCACGCGGCCTTAGAGGTGGTGAAGGGTTTCGCTTTATCAGCTTAATGGAAGATGGGCTGCCAATAACCTACGATGGTATTTGGAGTGATTTTTTTTTACGCCCCGATCTCACCCATCAAAAAATTGAAGCTGTAAGAGGTGGTAGTAGCGGAATTTTCACCCTAAACGGCCCTGCTGCAATGGTAAACTATGTTGGTCGACGCGGCGACGAAATACCATTTAACTTAGTTAAACTTAGCCAAGCACTAAACTATGACTACACTCGTCTTGACGGTGTATTTAGTGGCCCTATTAATGATCAGCTTTTTTATACCTTAGGTGGTTTTTATAGGAGCTCAAATGGCATTCGTGAACCTGGCTTTAACAGTGATTTAGGCGGTCAATTTAGCGCCCGTCTCAGCTGGCTAACAGATGATATAGAGCTGGATTTTAGCTACAAGCACTTAAACGATAAAACCAGCTTTTATGCCCCATTAGTTATGCAAAATCATGGCATTATCGAACAACTACAAAGCCTCCCCTATGACTACGGTACATTACTTAGCGGTGACCTAAAATCATTGAGCTTTTATACCCCACAAGGCACCCGTCAACATGATTTAGAAGATGCGCAACACACTTTAATGAACAGCTACACAGTCCAGTTCAAAGGGCTACTTTCAGAACAACTGCAACTTAATAATATCACCCGTTACGCAGACTTAAGTAATCGCCTTTATACGTTAATGAACTTGGGCAACGAGAGCATTATTGATGCAAATAGCCGCTTACTGTTTGATGATGTAACACAATTTAAAAATCTTTTTTCAAAGGGTAAATTACAAGAAGAGTTACAAGCCAAATACCAGCGCAGCAAGGATAAAACGTTAATTCACGATCCCCATCGACTTAATGGCAATGGACTGATCACTTCAAGCTACCCGTTGCACTCTACCTACGAGCAACAACAGTTTATAAATCATTTTAGTATTAACTACCTGAAAGAAGATTGGTCAATCAGCTTAGGACACATTTACGCCCACAGCGATTTTAGCTCTTTGCCTTTAGATCAATGGCTTGGGCAATTACTTACTGATGTAAAACACCAGCCTGAACGGCTTGATATTGTGCTGGTGGATAAGCAAGATAATGTTATTGCTAATTTTACCGAAGAAGGTTTTTTATCCTATGCAGGACCGGTGTATTTAACAGGCCAAGGGCAGTCGCAGTCACATTCTCTTTATGCAAGTTTGGACTGGCACTTAACTGACAAACTAAGGGTGGATTTTGCACTGCGAAATGAGCAGCTTAGGCTAAACAGTCATAGTCAGCGGGGCCTGCTATCATCGACATCCAATGCAAAGCCTTATTACTCACATTTCTCTGAGACAAGCTCACTAGCCGATTCTTTCAGTGAAAATGCGCTCAGTATCGGAGCCAACTACCAACTCAGTGAGCAGCTAGCCGTGTTTACGCGCTATGCTGACGCCTTTGAAATGCCGCGACTAATAAATTATGGTAATGCTCGCGGTTGGGCTAAAAACGATGAGCAACGCGCACAGCAAAACTTTGGTCAGCCAATAAGCTTAACTTTAAGTGAAATAGGAATACGCTACCAATCATCACACTGGCAGTTCAGCGGCACTGTTTTTGATACTAACTTTGCTCCTCTTGCGTTTACTGTTTATCGCGGTGCTGAAAATACACAACAGGCAGTGTTAATTAACACCCAAACTCAAGGGTTAGAGTTTGAATATAACTATCAGTTTAATCAGACTTGGCAGTATTCTGCGATAGGCGTGTGGCAAGATGCAGGGTTCTATGGCATTCCCGGTCGATTACCACAGAGTAAATATAATGGTAACCAAATAACCCGTACACCGAAGTTGCAACTGCGCCTCTCACCAGAATATAACGTCGGGCCTCTAACGGTTGCAATCACTTGGTCTTATGTAGGAAAACGTTATTCTGATGTTGCCAATCAATTTGCATTGCCGGCGTATCAAACGTGGGATATTTTTGCACAGTATATGCTAACAGAGCAGCTCAGCGCGCAATTTGAAGTGAAAAACGTCACTAACACACTGGGCTTGACGGAAGGTAATCCAAGAGATGATCTGAACCACCAAGAACCGCTATTTTATGGCCGACCAATATTTGGCCGAACCATAAAACTAGCCTTAAGTTTCGAGTTTTAATACGGTTAAAAATTGCCTTTTACTCTGGCCAATCTTGCAACGCTTTAATACTAAATTGATAGCCATCGAAACTTAATACACTTTGTTCTGGGGTTATCTCTAACACTTCAATATCATCTAAACTATCACCTTCATACAGTTCACGGTTGTTAAGCTTGATCCAACGCTTCTCAACGGACGATGAATAAATATGTGCCTGATATTTAATATTAGGTAGCAAAGCTAATAAGCCGTCTGGTAGTAGCTCAATAGGCTCTGCATAAGAAGAGTTTCTTGTTGCTTGGGTAACTTGATTGGTCGTGACTGTTTCAGTGTCTTTAATTGCTTGGGCAAACGCATTTTTAAGCTCACTAGGCACAGTCTCTAACTCATCGTCACGCTGCGGTACTATTTGGTTCGTTGAATTTGACTGCTCAATGGGCTTTCCAAGCACCTTATATTGGCTTAAATCAATATCTCTTGAGCGTGTATTTATTGGCTGTGATTGTGCAAACTGTTGAGGTTGAGCGTATTGCTGTGGCTGTGAATACTGCTGCGGCTGAAACTGAGCTGTAGGGGCATTAATCACTTGCTGATACCCATTTGGAGTTTGGACTAAAACAGTTTGCCCTTGCGAGTAAGTTGGTACAGCATTAACAGGCACTTGGACCCATTGATACTGTTGAGATTGGTTCGCGTAGCCTTGGGCCATCACAGGCTGCTGTGAATTAGTAAACTGTGCGGGTGCAGTTTGAACTTCTTGCGGTACATTCTTAGGCAATGTATCGCTGCTCTTTTGCACGCTAGAAACGTCTTCATTCGGCTGAATCACTTTTTCATCAGTTGCTGATAACTCTTTAAGGCTAGGCTCTGACGCACTATCTGTTGGAATACTCTTAGTCTGAAACCACTTACCAATTGAAAAGCCAGCCACTAAGGTCAGCGCTAAAGCCAACAGTAAGCCAAGTGACATTGCGATTAAGCGATACCTTTTTAGCTCTTGTTGTTGTTTAATTTGTTGAGCATTTTGATCAAAAGCAGATGCTTCATCATGATGCTCGGATTGTTTTAATGCATCTAATAAAAACGACATAATTCACCACGACTAAAAAATAAACGACAAGCCAACACCGGCGCCTAACACTGTTATAAAAACGAAAGGTATTAAAAGCTTACTGGTTTTTGCTTCACTTTGAACTTCACTTTGCAGTACGCTTGGCGGCAACGCTTCTTCTGCTGAACGCATCACAATTTCACTATCAATGACCATAACTTGTTTAGAAAACGCTCCCATTAAGCAACGCTCGCATAGTAAGTTAACTAACCTAGGAATACCTTTTGTAACAACATAAACAGTTTTTAATGCATCAGCCGAAAACATCGCACGTTCACAGCCGGCAACATATAAACGATGTTTGATATAAGCAATAGTTTGCCCCTCGGTCAGCGGCAATAAATGGTACCGAGCAGTAATACGCTGCGCTAATTGCCGTAATTCATTGCGCTTAAGTAACTCTTGTAACTCTGGTTGACCGACTAACACTATTTGCAGTAACTTTTTATGGTTGGTTTCTATGTTGGTCAATAACCGCAGTTGTTCGAGTACATCTGGTGCAAGTAGCTGTGCTTCATCAATCAATAGTATCGTGTGACCACCCGATTCATGATTAGCCTCTAAATGCTTTTTTATTGCATCAGTTAAGGTTTTTAGTGTGGCATTGACGCCATCATAATTAATGACAAGTTCATCGCAAATACTGGCTAACAACTCTAGCTGTGATAATGCCGGGTTATGGATCATTGCCACTTGCGTATTCTCAGGCAGTTGTTCTTGCAAGCTACGAATTAGGGTTGTTTTACCTGTCCCTACCTCGCCTGTAAGCAATACAAAACCACCCGCCTCGCCTAAACCATAGGTAAGGTGAGCTAATGCTTCTTTGTGGCGCTCGCTTAAAAATAAATATTGTGGATTTGGCGCGATTGAAAACGGTTTTTCCGACAAGCCAAAATAGCTTAAATACACCCTGAACTTCCTTACTGAGTAAATCTGCGCCTATAATGGCAAAAAAATGCACTAAGTGAAAACCTTGTTAGCGTTTTATTACTTAAATAACGTAAAATAACCTAAACAGGTTAACTCTAGGCGTGACTATGGAAGTTTATTTAGTGGGTGGTGCAGTGCGTGATGAGCTGCTCGGACGTAAAATTAAAGAACGTGATTATGTTGTTGTTGGTGCAACTGCAGATCAACTTTTACAGCAAGGCTTTGTACAAGTCGGTAAAGATTTTCCTGTTTTTTTACACCCAAAAACCAAAGAAGAATATGCACTCGCTCGTACTGAACGCAAACAAGGTCAAGGGTATACCGGGTTTACTTGTGAGTTTTCAGCAGATGTTACACTTGAAGATGACTTACGCCGACGCGACCTTACAGTTAATGCCATCGCAAAAGCTGACGATGGCAGCTTAATTGATCCATACAACGGTAAACTAGATTTAGACAACCGCATTCTTCGCCATGTATCCGATGCATTTAGTGAGGACCCACTTCGAATATTGCGTGTTGCTCGCTTTGCAGCTCGTTATCATTACCTTGGTTTTACTATTGCTGATGAGACCAAAACGCTATTAAAAAACATGATTTCTCAAGGTGAACTGAACACTCTTACACCAGAACGTATTTGGCTTGAATGTGAAAAGTCGCTCAGTGATGGCGCTTTTGCTGAGTTTTTGCAAACGCTTTACAGCCTTAATGCTCTTCCTTCTATCAGCAACGCATTGGCTTCATTGTGGACCTCTGATAAATACCAGCAAATCAAAGCCCGCTATGAGTATGCAAACAGTCAAAAGGTGACTGAGCTTAGCTTACTATTTTGCCAAGCCACCAGTGATTTATGCCGTGACTCAATAATCACACTAGCGACATCAATTCGGGTGCCAAATGATGTTCGGGATATGGCGCTCTACTTGCAACAACACCTCGCAACCCTTAAAGATGAACAACTTAACAGCAGTGAATTACTGGCACTTTGTAATCAACTTGACCTATGGCGCCGACCAGAACGATTCAGTGCTTTATTAAAAGCAGCAGAGATTGCCAATTGCGGGCCATTAAAATGGCAACACACTCTAGTAAGTGCTACTGAAGCAGCTAAAAAAATTAGCCCGCAACAGTTTATTGCTCAAGGTATTAAAGGTGCTGATATAAAAACCGCGCTAGAACAAGCGCGGTTAGACATGTTTAAACAACATTTAAATCAGGTTTAGTCCTCATATCGCACCAAGCGAAGGTAAACGTTAGAAGTTTTAGCATGTAAACTGTTAAGGCCTCTGTCGAATGTGTATACCCAAGCAAAGCCGGGGTCAATAACGCCCGATGTACTCGTCCAATAGTTTTCACTTTTATTCCCTTTGAAAATAACCTCATTGATACTTGGAGTTACACAACTGTGCTCTAGAATACTTGCTAGCTCTTTATTATTCGGTACTTGCCAATCATCATGATTTGCTGTGCGGTCGTTAACCGACGCTCTTAAAGCTTCTTGCCACGAGGTTTTAATTGCGCTATTTGTACAGCTAGTGGTATCAGCATCATAGCTTTGCCCGTAACTACAAGTTTGCCACATTAATCCTGTCACGCTATCGCTCACGGTGCCATCATTGTTAAGTGTAAAACGCGCTGTGGATGTTGTTTCAGGCACCGTGCTGTAACACGTTTGCGCAGCCAAAAAGCTTGGGCTTAAAAGTAGTATGCTCGCAAATAATGTTTTCATTGTGACGCCCCCGCTGTTCTAACTAAACGTACAAATGCCGTTTCACTCTTAGGATAAGCTAAATCATTGCCATCGCTCATATCTATTATATATGCCTGCGATAAACTAGTGCCATCTGCCGCTGTTTGCGAGGTCCAATAAGGTAAAAAAGGTTGGTTTACAAAAGCGTGCTGAGTAGGTGTATTAACAAAGTAATCATTATCAATTAGTAACGATTGCCCATGTTGAGAATAATCCAATAAAGTCATCAGCTCGGTGTACGTGGGGACTCGCCAATTAGTTCCACCACAATAATCTGAATTATTAACGGCATTAACATACTCTTGTAAACCACAATTCGTTGTTGCCGAGCATGTGGTAGTTGCACCTAGTTGACTACCACCTTGTACGCCGGTTTCTCCATTTAAATACCATGTATAGTGGTTCTGCCCTTCTCTGAGTGAGGTTGCGTTAGGTAAAGTGCCAGTGTTTGGGCTTTTAACTTCCCAAATTAGTCCTGTGACATTATCTCGAACGCAACTAAAGTTACTCGCATTGTCCGGAAGCTCATCGGCAAACTCATTTAACTTAGTAAAATCAAATGCTGAATCACCAGCGCCTACTTTATTGATATGCGTACTAACAACACTGTCCCGACCAACGGCTGCATCTTGGCGAGGAAAGTCAGGGCTGTCACATGCTATTTGTTGGGTATTGTTGTAGCACGTATTCACCCCTGTATCATTAATTAGACCTAACGGTTTAGATTCAATATTGATTTGTACGACATCGGCGTCTGTTCGACCTTTACTATCGGTCACTGTTACCTCAAAACTAAACGTATTAACAGCTTCGGTTTTTGGTGCGGTAAACGAGGTAATACATTGTTCTTGATTTGCTAAAGTAACACTGCCAACAATTTGTTCCCAATGACAGGAGAATGTTTCGGTGACGGTTTCACTTGCCGTCGCATCAAGCGTGACAAGTTCAACTTCATTTACAGTTTGATCAGCCCCCGCATTAGCAATAACCACTTTATCTGTTCTGTTTAATTTATGATTATATTGAATACTCGCTTCTCCCCCTTCATCATCAATGACGGTTAGCTGCCACACTAAAGTTGTGTTTACATCTAATAGAGGGTGAGAAAAACTGATGGTCTCATTATTGTAGCTATCGACCGCAACAGTTGGACCAGAGATTTGCTGCCAACGATAACTATTAATAGCACCATTTTCATCGGGATCTGATGACTCAGCACCGCTCAACGTAATGGTGTCTTTATAATCGGAAGGTAATTCTGCAGGCGCAATTTGTGTAACAACCGCCTCGGGTAGTTGGTTATTCGAGACAATATCAATCATAACGTCATCACTAACTAACTGACCGTCTGCTGTTTGGTAGTTAACCCGTAATAGTAGTTGGCTGTCCGTCTTTACATCTGGCGCTGTTAAGGTTTGTTCATCGCCATCAGCAGGTAACCCTTCAACAGCGGGCCCATTAATTCTTTGCCAAGAAAACGTTCCATTTGCAGGTGAGCCTATCGCTGTTAGAGTAAATTCGCTCTTCTCAATAACTTGCTGATCTATCCCAGCGTTGACCGATGCAGCCACATCGGGATTATCATTCCCACCACCTGAGCCGCCGCAAGCACTGAGCAAGCTAACAACAGGCAATAAAGTGAATAGAGCTCTCATGCAATGTTTCCTCATTTTCATCATACAGGTATATAGCACGCTTATTTAGGCTACATTCTTTAATTAGATAATAAGCAACAACAATGCCAGTTATGCAGGAGATTACATATAACTATCTTGATGGATACGTACAAATAGTTTTGTGCCAACTTTACTGTAATCTACTTTGTATTCTCGACCATCCAAGGCTTGTATGAATAGCAGTCGTTTTTCTTCACCGAATACATCAGCACTACTAATATATACCATATCGAGATAACGCTCTTTTGCTTCACGACGGTTTTTTGGCAGCTCTTCTTTGAATGGCTCTAAGCCATTTTGAGTCACTTTAATTTTAGGGTGAGTTTCAGAGTTTACGATCACTAAATCGAGTTTTTTTTCTTTGTGGATAATCGTATTTCTTCCACTTTTAATAAATGATCTATCTTGACTCATCGCATTATCCTACTGACGTCTATTTAGGCGTTCTTAGCCTTTAACTGAGATTGAATAAAGAGTTTGGGATTTTGCTGCCAACTGTTTAGGCCATGGCTAAAATCCCAAATACTTCTATCTAATACACTGGCAGGCAACAGCAAGTCATACCCTGTTAATTGCTGCAAATGTCGCATTCGATTTGCGAACATTGCAATTAATCCATTAAATTTGCGACCGTTTAAAGATGTATAATTATTGTCTTCTACCAACCATTCTGATGGGCAATGGCCATTTTTGCAATGTTTTTGAACAACCTGCATAAAAAGGTGGCGCTGTTCTATTAATAGTTTACCCGCTAGCCGCGGTGAAATATCCATTAAAAAATCATCCGTATCCCTAAGTTTAATGCCTACAGCATTTAACTCAAGGTATTCAAGTCCATGCTCCGCTTTTGGTATTCCGCTATGGTGCAGATTTTCCCTATTTAATGACCATGAACCATATTTATGATGATACGTAAGTAGCTGCTCTGTGATAATTAAGCTGTAAAATGGCTCTTGAGTCTTTAAAAAACCAACAAACACGGCAACAAGGCATACACTCACCAAGAAAATCTCTACTATGCTGATTAAACCAGGGCGGAGCAAATTAACCAGCATAATAAACACAAGGCCAAATGAGCCAACCAACAGAATTTCCATTCCGTTTTTTGAACCCTGTGAGCGAAGCTTTAAACATAACATTGCGTCTTTAACCATCATAATAAATCATATAAAAAACAAACATAATTATAGCCCAAATTACTAATTTACGAATTTTCCGACATCGTTCACAGCCAGTTTTCATCTTCATAGATGCAATTTATCCTTTGCAAAAAAGGGACAGCAAACGATTTTACGGCTAACTGACAGATTTCTGAGATACACGGGCAGTCTTTTTACGTCGTTATTTCGTACACTAGTGGTAATTAATCTTTCGGTATAAATAAGATGTATTCAAAGCAGTCAGGCAAAGCATTATTTCCATTTATTATCACAGTGTTGATCGGGTTGTGTGTATACCTTTATTTGCCAAGCAGCCAGGGTGAACAATTAGGTTTTAAACCAACAGCAACTAAAGTAACAGCTCATACGGTAACCACTCAAGAAAACCCAATCCTTATCGAGGCTATCGGGAGTGCCCGCGCTAATCAAGCAGTTTACATTAACAGCGCGCAAAGCGACTACATTACTGACATTTACTTTAATGACGGTGATCTCGTTGATAAAGGGCAAAGACTTGCCCAATTACAATCTCAACAAGAGCAACTTACGGTTAAAGAGCTTGCAATTAATTTACGCGAAGAAGAACGCCAACTTGCCAGGTTAACTGAGCTTTCTCGCTCTCAAGCCACCGCTAAATCATTGCTTGAAGAACAGTTATCTCGCGTTGATGCTACCAAAGCACAACTGCAAAATGCAAAAACTAAACTCGCCGAAATGACTATAACCGCACCGTTCTCTGGTGTTTTAGGTAAACGCCTTATTTCAGTGGGTGCCTTTGTAAATAATAGTACGATATTAACCAGTTTAGATGATATCAGTATAATCAAGGTTGATTTTAAAGTCCCAGAAAAATACTTAGCCCAGCTGGGACTTGGCATGAAAGTGATGACACAAAATGATGCCTACCCTGATAAAACATTTTCCGGTCAAGTAACTCACATAAGTTCACGTATAGATTCTGTTACGCGCAGCATTGAAGTTACTGCGAGCTTTGTTAATGAATCTGGATTATTACGCCCTGGTATGCTTTTGAAAACCGCCTTACAGTTAAGTACGAATAAAGCACTGATGGTGCCTGAAAAGGCTATTATCCCTCAGCAAGATAGACACTACGTGTTCCAAATAACCGAAGGCGTTGCTACAAAAGTAGAAGTTCATGTTACTGGCCGACACAACGGCTGGGTAGCGATTGATGAAGGCCTCAATGATGGTCAACAGGTAGTAACAGAAGGAATTATTAAAATTCGTTCTGGTAGCAAAGTCACAGTGAAGGGGTAAACAGTGAAAATTACTGATACCAGCGTCAAACGCCCTGTTTTTGCGATCGTTATTAACTTATTACTACTGACTTTCGGTTTAGTGGCATTTTCGATGTTACCACTGCGCGAATACCCAGATATAGAATCACCTATAGTGAGTGTAAGTACTAGCTACACTGGTGCGTCAGCTGAAATTATCGAAACCAAAATAACGCAAGTACTGGAAAACCGTATCTCAGGTATTGAAGGTATAAAAAGTATTAACTCATCGAGCCGAAATGGCCGTTCTAACATTACCATTGAGTTTAATATTAGCCGCGATATTGATGCTGCATCCAATGATGTGAGAGAACGTGTTGCTCGTGCGCTAGATAGTCTACCTGAGCAAGTACGACCACCCGAGGTGTCAAAATCAAACAGCGATGAGAGCCCTATCGCCTGGTTTGTTCTTAACAGTACAACCATGGACTCATTGCAGCTTTCAGATTACGCACAACGCTATATTGTTGACCGCTTAGCTGTTGTAGATGGTGTTTCTAATGTCCGAGTTGGTGGCGAACGTAAATATGCCATGAAAGTGTGGCTAAACCGCCAAGCAATGGCAGCGCGCGGTATTACTTCAAGTGATATAGAAAATACGCTTCGCACAGAAAACGTTGAATTACCAGCCGGTGAGATTGAATCTATCGATCGCGACTTCACTGTTCGTACAGCGCGTAGTTACAAAGACCAGCAAGACTTTAGAAATTTAGTCATTAAGCGTGGCGAAGATGGCTACTTAGTTCGCCTAGGTGAAGTGGCTGATGTACACCTTGAAGCCGCTGATGATGAAAGCCTATTCCGTGGTAATGGCCGAAACATGATTGGTTTAGGTATTGTAAAGCAAGCAAAAGCAAACACCTTAACCGTGGTTGATAACGCACGCGCTGAACTTGAAAAAATAAAGCGTAACCTGCCTGAAGGGACGACGATTGAAGACAGTTATGATTCTTCGATCTTCATCAAAGAGTCAATCGATGAGGTGTATCGTACTTTAGCAATCTCAATGGCATTGGTCGTATTAGTTATTTATCTCTTCTTGGGGAATATACGTGCAACGCTTATTCCTGCAATTACGGTCCCCGTAGCGCTTGTGGGTAGTTTTATGTTTTTACTCGCAATGGGTTACTCTATTAACTTACTAACCCTGTTAGCGTTAGTTTTAGCAATCGGACTCGTAGTGGATGATGCAATTGTCATGCTTGAAAACATTCACCGCAGAATAGAACTTGGAGAGCCACCACTTTTAGCTGCGTATCGTGGAGCCCGTGAAGTAGGGTTTGCGATTGTTGCAACAACCTTAGTGCTTATCTCTGTTTTTGTTCCTTTAGTGTTTATGGATGGCCGTATTGGCGCGTTATTCACTGAGTTTGCTATGGCCGTGAGTGCAGCTGTATTCTTCTCAAGTATTACGGCACTAACACTCTCCCCTGCATTATGTTCAAAAGTTCTTAAATCATCCGAAAAAGAGAGTAAATTCAGCCAAAAAATGGACCTCTTTTTTGGCAAAATTGAAAATGCCTACAGTAATTCATTGAGGTCAAATATGGCCCGAAAGTGGAGCTTAATACTCACCATGGTATTGGCTGGCTTAGCAAGCTTTATGCTTTATCAACAAGTGCCCTCTGAGCTAACTCCGAAAGAAGACCGAGGCACCTTTTTTATTATGATGAGTGGCCCAGAAGGTGCCAGTTATGAAAATAACGCCGCCAATATGGCGAAGATAGAAGATCGCCTCTTACCGTACTCTGAGTCAGGCGAACTAAGCCGCGTACTTGTGCGAGTTCCGGGCTGGGGTGGCAATGGTGGCGTTGCGATTATCGGCATGGCTGACTGGGATGAGCGCAAGCGTTCAACTTGGGAAGTGATGGGTGAAATTAGTGGCAAGATGAGAGAAGTCACTGACGTGCGCGCTTTTGCTATAATGCGCCGCGGCATTGGCGGTGGTGGCTCATCTCGCCCTATTGAGTTTGTGTTACAAGGCAATGACTACGCTCAGTTAGCTGATTGGCGTGACAGAATCATTGAACGAGCAGAGAAGAACCCGGGCTTGGTGCGTATTGATCATGATTACAAAGAAACCTTCCCGCAGTTTTTGATCAACATTGACAAAAATAAAGCCGCGGATCTCGGTGTATCAGTTTCTGATATTGGCCGCACGCTTGAAACCATGCTTGGCCAACGCCGTGCTACGACCTTTATTGACCGAGGTGAAGAGTACGATGTAATACTCAAAGGAACTAAAGCTGATTTTACCGACCCGACTGATATTTCAAATATCTATTTGAAATCACGTAGCGGTGAGTTGGTTCCACTCGATAGCATTATTAGCTTAAAAGAAGAAGCGACCGCATCGCGGTTAAACCGCTACAACCGTATGCGCTCAATTACTTTAAGTGCAAATTTAGCGGATGGTTATACATTAGAAGAAGCGCTTAATTTCTTAAACAAAGTCGCAGCAGAAGAAAACGACATAGACGGTGCCGTAGATTATAAAGGTGAATCTCAACTGTTTTATGAAGGCGCATCTGCCATGACATATGTGTTCATTTTAGCATTAACAGTGACCTTTTTAGTACTTGCAGCGCAGTTTGAGAGTTTTGTTCACCCATTTGTTATCATGCTTACGGTGCCTCTTGGCTTAGTAGGGGCACTATTTGGCTTATGGTATACAGGTTTAACCCTTAATATTTATAGCCAAATTGGTATTGTTATGCTGATTGGCCTCAGTGCTAAAAATGGTATTTTGATTGTCGAATTTACCAACCAACTGCGTGACAAAGGCGTTGAGTTTAGTGAGGCTATTGTTCAAGCTGCAACACAACGCTTACGTCCTATCATCATGACCTCTTTAACCACGGTTATGAGTTCAGTACCGCTAGTGTTAGCCAGTGGTCCTGGCGCTGAAAGTAGAATGGTAATAGGTGTTGTGGTATTTACAGGGGTCATTGTTGCGACCTTACTAACTCTGTTTATTGTGCCTGCGGCTTACTCTGCGCTTGCACGTAATACTCAGTCACCAGAGTTTTTACAACAAAAGCTTAATCAACAAGAAGCTGAAAAGCCGCTTAAAGAAATATAAGCAAAAGCGTTGAGCGTTGCTGCACTTTGCAGCAACGCTTCTCTCCTCTCCTTGCTCTATCTAATCTATGAAATAAAATCCTGCTGTTACCGTTCTTCTGATAGGCTAGAACATGTTAGCGATATAACGTTTTTGGGAGTAAACAATGAGCAAAAAAATTGAAGTAGCAACATTTGGTGGAGGCTGTTTTTGGTGTATTGATGCTGCTTTTCGCCGTGTAGAAGGCGTAATAAACGTAAGCTCTGGCTATACTGGTGGCGAAACAGATAACCCTACTTACAAACAGATATGCACTGGACTCTCAGGCCATGCAGAAGTTGTTCAGCTTGAATTTGATGTAAACCAAATAAGCTACAACACGTTATTAGAGATGTTTTTTACTCTGCATGATGCTACCCAACTAAACCGTCAAGGTAACGATGTTGGCACCCAGTATCGCAGCGTAATTTATTATCATGATGAGCAGCAACACGTACAAGCAACTGCAATGATCAATGAATTGCAGAAACAGATCCGTGAACCAATTGTTACCGAAATAAGCGCAGCAAGTCATTTTTACTCGGCAGAACAATACCACCAAGATTACTACAACGAAAATCCAAACCAAGGATATTGCAGTATATTGATTGCACCTAAACTTAAAAAGTTTGAGCAACTTTATGCTGATAAATTAAAGTAAATAAAGCTCGCCAAGTAGGTGGCGAGCTTTAAACTCAGTGCTAATTTTCCTTACTATTAGAACTGGTATTGGGCTCCAACAAACACACGACGCTCTGCGGTGTTGTAGTAATAAATTTCGTCATTTATATAATCGCCATCAACATCTTTACCATATGCATCAACGGCGCTGTAGCTTCTATCAAATAGATTCTCTACACGCAGCGACACAGTTAAGTTATCCGTTGCTTGATAATGACCCACTAGATTCCACAGCGTATAAGAAGGTAATTGAGTTAATTTACCACGGCGATCACCACGGTATTGCATTTCAAGGCCAGCATCAAATGCACCCCACGCTTTATTAAGCGACCAATTAATACTTTGCTTAGAAACATAAGTCAGCGATTCACCCGTTTGTGTATCATCAGCAGATAAATAAGTCATATTGAATGCGTGATCAAAGCCAAATACCTGTTGAATAAAGCTAAATTCAACCCCTTCATGGCGTGCTTGATTAATATTGGTAGGTACCCACTTGCCAGCTGCATTAGGTGCCCAAGCAATTTTATTCTCAATGTCACTTCTAAAAATTGCCACGTCTAAGCTGATGTCTTTCACGTTTAGTGATAAACCAATCTCTTGGTTATCAGAAGTCTCAGGGTTTAGGGCTGGATTGCCTGAACCTGGGTAGTAAAGGTCGTTAAACGAAGGTGATTTAAAACCTGTGCTTTGGCTCACTCTAAACGTTGCTATATCGTTTAGATGGTAACCCACAGCGGCTGTGTAAGTTGTTTCATTACCAAACTGCTGATCATCATCTTGACGGAGCGTTAAATTAGCAAGCACCTGCTCATCATCGTAATAAGCACCAGCAAAAGCTGCAAACACTTCACGGCTGTCTTTTAAATAACTGCCTGAACTTGTGTTTATTTGGTCTTTATACCAGTTTAAACCACCACTCAAAGTCAAAACTTGATTTAAAAAATATTGACCATTGTAATCAATTTGCTCACGCTCAGTTTCAAACTTATCAACAACCGTATCGCCGGTATAACTCACTCTTGAATCATCAGAGCTGTCGTTTGAAGTGGCAATATCGATCGAGTGGCTGTGGTTTTCAAACGTTTTTTTCCAGCCTAATGATGTTTGATAATTCTCAAATTCACCTTGCTCAACGGTACTGTCAGCGGGACTATAAGCACTGTCATAGCTAGCCTCCCCTTGAGCATACTGCCCCTGGGCTAAAAATGTACCTAAATACTCATCTTGATATGCGATATTAAAGCCGATGTTTTTATTTTCAAAACCATCTTCATCAGGCGCCAACCCTTGCAATACGTCAAAGCCATCGGTTTTTTCATACCCTGCGTTTAAAGCTATATCTACATCACTAAACTGCCCACTAGTTGCAAGTTGTAACTGTTTATAAGAATCGGAACCAGCAGTAAGGTCGATCGTCGTGTTTTGTGCTTTTCGGGTGATAATGTTTATTACGCCCGCTAGCGCATCAGATCCATAAACAGCTGCACGTGAGCCTTTTATTATCTCGACTCTTTCAATGCTATTAAGTGGAATATTATTAATACTCTTATAGCCAAGAGTAGCTGAGCCAGTGCGAACCCCGTCAATTAAGATAAGTGTATGGCGTGAGCTTGCGCCGCGTAAAGACAACCCTGCACTTTGACCAAAGCCACCATTTGCATTGATTTGAAAACCGGCTTCTTTTGATAACAAGCTTGGTAGGTCACGTACATAACTTGATTCAATGTCTGCACGGTCAATCACCGTGACACTGGCAAGTACATCATTAATGTTTTGTTCAAACTTATTAGCAGAAACCATAATATGTTCAATAGGTTGTTGTTCAGCAGACACTGAAAATGATAACGCAGCTGCGATAGCTACGCCTAAAATCGATTTGTTTAGCATGAGTTCCCCAAGCCTGTGCCCACCGCACACGCAAATAGTAAATTACTCCAAGGCCGGTCTCCGGACTCAGCGTGTGCTTAGCACTTGCATTACCGTTGCGGGGGCAGTGTTGGAGTTGCAGTCTTCATGGCTACTCACCAACTTCCCGATTATCTCACTAAAAATTTCAATACCTTGAAACCTATACCTTAATATTTAGTAAGCACCTTGGAAATAGGCCGTCATTGTGATGATTTTAGGGATAAATGTCAATGGACGGCTATACATCTAAATATTCTGAATTCAGGGTCATAGGTCCTGGGTTCTAGATTTAAAAAATCATCATAAGCTCCAAACTAAAAAAGCCAAACTACAATACTGTAGTTTGGCTTTTTCTAGCTCCTAGCAACCGAGCTTTTTAATCTCTAAAGTTTTTAAACTGGAACGGCTGACCTAACTCAGCGCTACGTACAACTTGCATGGCCTCTTGTAAATCATCACGCTTTTTGCCTGTTACACGTACTTCTTCGCCTTGGATAGCGGCTTGTACTTTTACTTTTGAGTCTTTAATGGCTTTGACTACTTTTTTAGCTACGTCTTTTTCAATACCTTGCTTAAGCGCGACATTACGAAACACGTTTTTACCTGCACGCGAAATATCTTGCAACTCAAGGCTTGATACATCCATTCCACGTTTTGAAATTTTGTTCGCTAAAATATCAAATAACTGTAGAACTTGTGAATCAGCTTCTGCTTTTAATTTGATGGTTTTGTCGTTAAGTTCAATTGATGCGTCAACGCCTCTAAAGTCAAAGCGGGTCTCAAGTTCACGTTTTGCATTATCAACCGCATTTTGTGCTTCGTTCATTTCTACTTCAGATACAATATCAAAAGAAGGCATTCGTCTCTCCTAACAAGATTTAAAAAATTAATATGCTTGGGATTATAACGCCAAAATTATAAATCTTTACATATTTCTGCATATCGTTCAGGTGCGATGCAAAATTAGTTTGATATACTGTGGCTCTATTTATAGCCAATTTAGGATTTTTTGTGACTCGGCGTGTTTATCAAGTACTCTTTTTAGTCAGCATAGTGGCCTTTACTTTTTTATTTGCCAAAGAAATAAAAGGCGCTGCAAGCTTATTTCCGCATGTTGATAAAGTAGCTCACTTTGGAATCTTTTTTGCCCTTGCTGTCGTAATGGACAAAGCATTTAAACTACCTTTATGGGTGCAAATATTTTTGCTTGCCGGATATGGTGCTGCCATTGAAGTAATGCAAGGTATGCTCCCATACCGCCAAGCCTCTGTGGCCGATTTTATTGCTGACTTTGCTGGGGCCGCCAGTTATTTTGTTATCAAGTTAGCATTTCATATTGGAAAAAAGCCGAGCCATGAGTAATGTTGTTATTGTGGGTGATGGCGCTATAGGGTTGTTATATAGTTATTTTTTAAGTACTTCAAACCATGTAACTTTAATCACCCGTAGCAAAAAGTCAGGCAAGCAATATTATTATCAAGGCAGCAGTGGCAAACATTTAATCAATATTAAAACTCTCAATAATCAGCACTTAGCCTGCTTAGCCAATATTGACATTGTTATTATTGCGGTTAAAGCGTACCAAGTTGAAATTGCTTTAAGTCAATTATCCCCTTACCTAAATGATTCATGTAAAGTGGTTTTATCTCATAATGGGATGACTGATTTAGCGCCTATTATGAACAACATATTAAACAACCAACCCATTTATTTTTTAACAACACGATTAGCGGGCTTCAAGGCAAACTCAACAACGGTGATACATACTGGAAACGGCGAGAGTATATTGGGAGCCTATAATAGCCCTGCCGATAAACAATATTGCGAATTGGTATCAACTCTTTGCGCAATTCCTGACCTTAGCTACAGCAAGCAGATTGATACTATTCGCTGGCAGAAATTATTAATAAATATAGCGATTAATCCACTAAGTGGATTTTATAATGTGAAAAATGGAGAGCTTAACTCACCTAAATACAACAGTGATATTTTCAACTTACTCAACGAAGCTTGCTTTGTAGCCAATAAACTTGGCATTGCAGTAACACTACCTGACTCATTAGAAAGCGCTTATAAGGTAATGAGTGCGACTGCAAATAACTTTTCATCCATGCATCAGGATATTATGCATAATCGCCCTACTGAAATTGATGCTATGTGCGGCTATATTTGCCAACAAGCTGAGTTGATCGGTATAAAAACACCATACAATCAATATTACTTGGATGTAATCAGGCATAAAAAAAGCGCGAATTAATTCGCGCTTTCACAATAAGTTGCTGTACTCGTTATGGGCGATAGACTTTTACATTAGCAAAGCCGTTTTCATGCATTATAAGGGCTTGTAATTGACTCATTACCCCTTTTGCACAATACAAGTAGTAGTCTTTATCTTGCGGTAAATCCCCAAACTTAGTTGCTAAGCGGAAAAAGGGTAAATGCACAACCTCAGTACCGTCAATCTCTAACGGATTTGCATCTTCTTCTTCTGGTGAGCGAATATCTAAAACAACAGCTCCTGCGGGAAGCTCGGAGACTGATTCAGCCTCTTTAAGTTCTTGCTTGGCTTCTACATCGATATCACGAATATCCATCACACGTGCATTGCTAACAACGGTATCAAGCACATCAAAATCGAACTTTTGTTCTTCTGCTTCAATGACTTGTACTTTTGCTTTAACAGTCGGCTTTTTAGAAATTACACCACAATACTCAGGCATCGTTTCTGCCATTTCAGCAGTGCCAATTTTACGCGCAATATTGATAATTTCTTGTTTGTCATGTTGAATTAACGGGCGCAAAATTAGCGTTTCTGTTACACGGTCAATCACGCTTAAATTAGCCAATGTTTGACTTGAAACTTGACCAATACTCTCACCGGTGACGAGTGCTTGAACACCCATCTTCTCGGCTATTTTACTACCTGCACGCATCATCATTCGCTTAAGCACTACGCCCATTTGGCTGTTTTCAACGTTTTCAAGAATTTCAGCGACCACAGGTTCGAAGTCTACGCTAACAAATTTCACTTTGTGCGTAGAGCTAAACTGTTTCCAAATGTAGTAACTGGCTTGCTTTACGCCAATCTCGTGGGCGGCACCACCTAGGTTGAAGAATAAAAAGTGAGTGCGCGCACCTTTACGGATCATTTGGTAACTAGCAACACCCGAGTCAAAACCACCTGACATAAGTGATAGCACATCTTCTTGCGTTGGCAGTGGAAAGCCTGCCATACCAAAGTGAGTTTGCGTAACAATGTAGGCTTTATCATCTTTTATTTCGATGCGAATAGTCACTTCAGGGCGACTAAGTTGTACGCGAGCACCTTCAACATGCTGGTTTAGCCCGCCTCCGACATAGCGTTCAACATCTGTAGAGGTGAATTCATGTTTACCTTGACGTTTACAACGCACGCAAAATGATTTGCCTGCAATAGTGTGGCCAATTAAGTCATACGCAATTTCGTAAATATCATGAAGGTTATCGTACTGGGTTTCTGTTACTTCAATAAACTGAACGATGCCTGGAATTCGTTGTAAACCGTCGATAAAGTCAAGGCGCATCTGCGCACTATCACTTTTTGTGACAACCGAAATATTATCCCAGTTATTTTTAACCTGCACTTTCTCGTCTAGCTTTCGTAGCACGATTTTAATGTTATTTTCTAACACTTTTGTAAAACGTTTACGAACTGAACGGCTCTTAATGGCTATTTCAGGATGAAGTTTGACGATAAATTTAAGCATAGTTTACTCGTTTGGCAATTTAAGAATTCACGCACCCACGTGCTGGGCGCGCGATTATAGCAAAAAATCTAGCGTCTAGGAAATAAACAAGTACCGCATAACTTAGTTTGAATTAAGCAGGTATAGCTTGCTGCGATAGCTGGGTGTACTTTTCTTTTAATTGATTGAGTTTAGGAATACTTTGCTCGGCGGCGTACGCTTTAAAAAGCATAAGCACTTTTAAAATACCTTTATAAATATCTTGCTGAGCGAGCTCCCCACTTAAACGACGCGCTTTGATGTAAGGCGTCCAAAAGCTCACTGTAAGCTTTAGCATATGTGCAAGTTCAGTGGCATCTTCGTCATTAAGTTCCATTAAACCGCTGTCACGTAGGCTAATTATTATGCCGCGTACTTGAGTTAAGAGCGCGGCTTGAAACTCAATGTAGTTCTTTTTAAGTTCATCATCACGCGATAAAATATCACCTAAATTATCGTAGAAAAAATGAAATCGCCACATTAATTCAAATAAGGCATCAAGGTACCCACTTAATTGAACAAAACCATCTGTATCTTCATCTACAGGGCTAAATTGGGTATGAAGGTGCTCACTGTATAAAGCAAATATATGACGAATAATGTCTTCTTTATTTTTAAAATGATAATAAAGATTGCCGGGGCTGATCCCCATGTGAGAAGCAATATGGTTTGTAGTGATTGCACGTTCCCCGTGCTCATTAAACAGCGCAATGCTGGTCTTAATTATTTTGTCCTTGGTACTCATATTAGGCTACTCTAGATTTTTTTAAAGCAAATGCTCAAAGTTTACGCAATTAATATTAGCGGCGCAGTATATACAAATCCATTCGAATAAAACACCACCATGAAAATTTCTATCTTAAAATCAACGTTTACATAAGTGAAAATGAATTAAACTAACTTTACGTTAAAGCTGAATAAGTAAGAGGGCTGATTTGCACTGCAAACACTGCTAATATAGCCAACAAAATAACACTAAGCTAAGTTCTATGAAAGTCACAGCAATTTACCCGGGTACCTTTGACCCATTAACCAATGGCCACACAGATTTAATTCAACGTGCGGCAAAAATGTTTGACACTGTGATTGTTGCTATTGCTAACAACCCCAGTAAAAAACCTTGCTTTAGTTTGGAAGAACGCGTTGCATTGGCTAATAGCCTTTTAAATCATATTGAAAATGTAAGCGTTATTGGTTTTTCAGGTTTACTTGCTGATCTTGCTCGCGATCACAACGCAAATGTGTTGATCCGTGGTATTCGTGCAGTATCAGATTTTGATTATGAATTTCAATTAGCGAATATGAATAGACGCCTAAACCCTGATTTAGAAAGTGTATTTTTAACCCCCTCAGAAAAGAACTCATTTATCTCTTCAACGCTTGTTAAAGAAGTAGCGCGCCATAAAGGCGATGTTAGTGAGTTTGTTAATCCAATTGTAGTTAAAGCTTTAGAGGAAAAGTTACACGGATGAAGTTAACTAAACTTGCCAGTTGTGCCGCGTTACTCACATTTTCTTTACCGAGTTTAGCTGGACCGTGGATTGAGGGAGATGATCCTCTTTTACGTGCTTCAATTGAAATGCTCTTTAACCAAGGTGTTATTAAGCAACCGATTAATAGTTATCCTTTAATGTGGCAAGGTATTGTGCGCGACCTAAACAATGTCAATGTTGATACCTTACCTGTGCAAAGCCAGTTTGCTTTACAGCATGTAAAACATGCCCTCGCAAATGCAAAGCAAAGCACCAGTTCAGGTGTTAAAGCACACTACAATAGTGATACAAGCTTACAACAAAGTTTTGGCAGCCGCGCTCAGCAAAAAAGCGGAGTAAATAGCTATGGCTCTATTACTGGTAATAGAGTCAGCGCTAAAGTGAGTGTAAATTATGCAGATGAAGCGCTTGATGATAAATACATAAACAATCAGGGGAGCTATTTAGCGGTTTTAATTGCTGACTGGTCAATTAGTGCTGAGCAAGTAAGCCACTGGTGGGGACCAAGTAATGATAACGCCCTACTACTTTCAAATAATGCAGCTCCCATGAAAGGTATTAGAGTTAACCGTGCTAATACTCAATATGATGGGCCAAGTTTTCTCTCATTCATTGGAAACTGGCAACTTACTGGTATTTTCGCTAAACAAAAACCAACTCTTAGCAATAATGATGAAGGTAATTATTGGGCGATGCGCTTTGCCAGCACACCATTACCTGGTTTAGAAATTGCGTTCAGTACATCTGGATCTGAGTTTTTAACCAGCTCTTTTATTGATACTGCAACATTAGAAACAGAAAATAAAAAACAACAACTTACTAGTCTAGACGCCAAATATTCAACGCAAATAGCAGGTCAAGCGGTTGGCGTTTATGCAGAGATAATGGGCCGAAATGACAGCGGCTTTGCACCAAGTGAGCCATTTTATACCTTGGGCATTGAACATTTTTATGGTAATCAAAAACACTTACTGAAAACTTACCTTGAATATACAAACACCCAGCAAGAATGTATCACAAACATGGATTGCAACTATGGCAATGACACTTTAACAAGCATAAGTGCTGGTTATAACCATAAAGACCGATTAATTGGCAGTTCAACACCTTATAACAGCAAATCAGCTGTATTAGGTGCTCAGTATCACACAATGCAAGGTTATGCCGGTTTTGCAAAGGTGCGTTGGTTGAAGGGAGAATCACTCATAACCGCACCAGCAAAAGAGATAGGCTCATTTGAACGCTTACAGTTAGAGCTAGGTTATCAACAAGCAATTTTTTCGGGTCTTTGGAAAGTGAGTGGCTCTGTGTTTAAAGACGAACTTAATAGTGATTCTGATACAAATACAGCGCTTAAAACCAGTTGGGAATACCGTTTTTAAAGCTTTTTAAACGATCTGTGAATACATTGAGATCATGCACTTTGCTTGGTCTCAACCCCCCATCTATAACACCCTAACAGCCCTAAAAAGTCTTTGTTAGTTAACAGTGCAATAATCATCATCACATCCATAACATTGACGGTAATCGAGTAAAAAGTCCAAAACCACCAATGCTCGTAATGCATTAATACATTAATATCGATATGCATTGCCAAAAACAACAGCATATTCACCGTTAAACCTATAATGACGTAAAGTTTAGCGGGGAGTTTTTGTACTCTTGATTTTCTTGTGATAATTAAAATTATAAGCAAAATAACAAAATCGCTAATAGCCCAGATAATGTATCCATTGATGCTGTAAATAATATCAACCCCCACCGATAAGCTAAGAAGTGGGTCAGAAAGAAGGTAAGATAGAAATATAGCTAGAGACATCCACATCAAGACACCATCACTATTAGGCATTGCAGACTTTTTTACTAAATTATATAGGAACGCCATCAAGAAGCTCCACATCACAAGTGAAGCGAGATACAAGCTTGCATACTCTTGAAAAAATTGCATTAGAAACTATTGAATAGAACTAGCAATTTCTAAGATTGCTGATTTGTTTTTTCTTATTCCGTTTAGAAAATAATTTACCTATTCGCAACCAATCTTTTCCAAAGATAAGAGTCACAACCATGAAGAAGTCAACAACGTTTATCCCAACTGAGTAAAAGCTCCAAAACCACCAATATTCAGAATTACCAAAGTAAACGATATCAACGTGGATGCCAAAAAATATTAGAGTATTTATTGATAAGCCAACTAATATATATTTTAAAGTAGCGGTAAATTGTAGCTTCAGTATTTTGTGTGCTGCAAGAAGGGCAATTATGGTAATAACATCATACTTAACCCAAATAAGGTAAACATACTTTCCCGCATTTAGATCAACAAACTCATAGCTCAAACCATACGAGAGGAGCATTATAATTGATATAACGAGAGGTGAACTATTTCTATCTTCTACTGTAAACTTGAGCAATAAATTGTACAAGCAAGCCATTAAAAAACCCCAAATGATAATAGTATCAAAGTGGATTCCTAAAGACGTTAAATCAAAATACATACACCATCTCGTTTTGCTAAACCTGATTTAGCAAGTTATGAAGGTTTGCGGCGATCCGGGTCTGTAGATAAACCACCACCACCACGCTGAATCTCAGCTCCACCACTTGCGGCTAATAAGGCTTCATTAGATATAGACACTGTATCAGATTGTAGGGTTTTATTACTAGCGCTTTGTTCCAAAGCCGGCTTCGATTGTTGCATTGTGTTGTATGCTTGCATTTGCAGCTGGCTGTTACCTGTAACTTGCATGAGAGTGTTCCTTTCGTTAAATGTTGAGATTACTTAAGCAATTTAAGTTGTTATTGCATGACGCTATGATATTTTTTTGGCGTATTGCAAAGATGAACCCTAACTGAGCCATCTAATAAATATAAAGCAAATAGCGATCCAACTTTTAAGAAACATTGATCTATTTATGATCTTTTTCTATATCTTGAGCCTGCAGTGGTCATACCAGACAGCGCAAGATATAAAAAAACGCACAGGGGTAACCGTACGTTTTTTATATCCAGGGATTTTAAGCTACGTTTTTACACGGGATCGCCGCATTCCGACTTGGCTTCAAAATAAATTCCATTGCAACTTCATCGCAATTGTCTTTGCGTAAACACAGTTCACAGTCTTTCATTACCTTTTCTGGTAAGCTTTCTTTGGTACAGAATGTAAAACCTTGTTTCTCAAAAAAATCTGGTACTCGCGTTAACACTATGATGCGATTAAGTGCCAATTTTTTGGCTTTTGTTAGTAAGTGCTCAACTAACTGACGTCCTTGACCAGAAACCCCCGATTCAGGATCTATACCCAAAGAGCGGATTTCTGCAAGGCCAGTATCATAAATGTACAAAGAAGCACAGCCTGCTACCGTTGAGTTCACTTCGGTAACAGCAAATTCATTAATTGAGTGCACCATATCACTTTTGGCCCGCGGTAAGTTTTCACCGACTGTTGCCCAATGCTGGATTAGTTTAGCGATAGATTCAACATCATCTAAGTTTGCATCACGTACCGTTATTTGCTGTTTTTTTTTGGCATCTTTAACAGCAACAGACACTCGCTCCAACGAGGTCCCACCTAAAGCTTGGCGTGCTTTAATACAAGCATCAATCTCTAGTACAGGATATACATCTTGTTCAAAAATACTATGCACTGATTTAAATTGCT
The DNA here is from genome assembly GCF_004766475.1 of Pseudoalteromonas sp. KS88. NCBI lineage: Bacteria > Pseudomonadati > Pseudomonadota > Gammaproteobacteria > Alteromonadales > Pseudoalteromonadaceae > Pseudoalteromonas > Pseudoalteromonas sp. KS88. Next base: position 52,588 of record NZ_PYHV01000031.1, on the reverse strand, counting down.
CTAAACTTAAATCTTCTAAGTTATTCCCTTGCGCAATTGCCATTTGAACCAACACACCAACAATATGATGACCTTCTCTAAATGGAATACCTTTAGCCACTAAATAGTCAGCCAACTCGGTAGCATTTGAATGGCCCCCTTTAGCCGCAGCAAGCGTACGCTCGGCATTTACTTTTACACCTTTGATGCACGCTTGTGCCATATGGATACACGCAAGCCAAGTTGGCATGGCATCAAATAAACCCTCTTTGTCTTCTTGCATATCTTTATTATACGCAAGAGGCAGTGCTTTAAGGGTCATCATCATGGCGCTAAACGAGCCAAATACTCGGCCAGTTTTACCACGAATTAGTTCAAGTGCATCTGGGTTTTTCTTTTGCGGCATTAAAGATGAGCCAGATGTCACATTATCTGCAAGCTCAATGAACCCTGCTTCACCTGAGTTATAAAAGATTAAATCTTCTGCCATACGGGATAGGTGAATCATTGAAATAGATGCACAGCTTAATAGCTCTAAAACAAAGTCACGATCAGATACCGAATCTAAACTATTTTTAGTCGCAGCGGTAAAACCTAGCCCCGTGGCAAGTGCTTGCCTATCTATTGGGTACGCCGTTCCCGCAAGTGCACCACTTCCCAATGGGCAAAAGTTCATCCGCGCTTTGGCATCATTTAAACGACTTTCATCACGCTCAAGCATTTCAACGTACGCCATGCACCAGTGGCTAAACAATAATGGTTGAGCGCGTTGTAAGTGTGTATAACCTGGCAAAATAGTACCGAGTTCACGCTCAGCAAGTGCAATAAACTCGCCTTTTAATTGCCCTAAGGCCTCGAGCAAATGATCGGCAGTATCACGGCACCATAATCTAAAATCTGTCGCAACTTGGTCGTTACGGCTGCGCCCTGTATGCAGCTTTTTAGCTAAGTCACCCACTTTTTCAATCAATGCTGCTTCAACATGTGAATGAATATCTTCAGCGCCTGACGTCGCCACTGCAAGTGGGTCAGCTTTAACTTCATCGAGTAATTCATATAGTGCTGCAACAAGCGTTTCATGCTCGCTACTTGTTAGTACATCAACTTGCTTAAGCGCCCCAGCCCATGCCACAGAGCCAACAATGTCTTGCTCTGCGAGTTGGTAATCGAAGGGAAGTGAGTCGTTAAATTGCTTAAACGCTTCATCTGGACCCGTAGAAAAACGTCCGCCCCATAATGCCATGAAATATCTCCAAACCCTGAAATTGCCCCGTTCGATCGGGGCGTATTAAATTACTTCTTCGCTAATGCTGAAATTCTGCTTGAAAGCGAGAACAGACGAATAAACCCTTCAGCATGTGATTGGTCGTACACATCATCTTCACCAAAGGTCGCGAAATCTTCACTGTATAAACTATTTGGTGATTTTTTCTGCACCGCAGTTACTTGACCTTTATAAAGCTTAAGCACAACTTCACCCGTAGCCAGTGTTGATAACGCTTCTGCGCCTGCTAAAATTGAGTCTTTAAGTGGTGTGAACCAACGACCATCATAAACTAGGTGTGAAAACTCACCGCCCAGCACTTCTTTCCATTTACGGCTTGATTTATCAAGTACAAGCTCGTCAATTGCTTGCAGTGCAGCCATGATCACGGTACCGCCAGGTGTTTCATAACAACCACGTGACTTCATGCCCACTAAACGGTTTTCAACAATATCAACACGACCCACACCATGCGGCGATGCTATATCATTAAGTTTCACTAAACAGTCGTAAGGTTTAAGTTGCTCACCATTCACGGCAACCACTTCACCTTCTACTACATTTAAGGTAACTAGTTCTGCCTCATTGGGCGCTTGCTCAGGAGAGTTAGTCCATGTCCATACTTGTTCACTTGGTTGGCACCATGGATCTTCAAGTTCGCCACCTTCATGAGAAATATGCCACGCATTAGCATCACGGCTATAAATCTTGGTAGCTGATGCTGAACAAGGAATATCACGCTCAGCTAAGTAATCTAATAGCGATTCACGGCTTGATAAATCCCACTCACGCCAAGGTGCAATTACTTTTAAGTCAGGTGCAAGGGCTGCGAAACACGATTCAAAACGAACTTGGTCATTGCCTTTACCTGTACAACCATGAGAAAGCGCGTCGGCACCGACTTTACGTGCAATTTCAACCTGTGCTTTAGCAATGATTGGGCGTGCCATCGAAGTACCTAACAAATAAGTACCTTCATAGATTGAGCCAGTTTTTAACGTTGGGTAAATGTAATCACTTACCATCTCATCTTTCAAATCAACCACATAACATTCTGATGCGCCTGATGCGATGGCTTTTTCTTCTACGCCTTCCAGCTCTTCAGCACCTTGACCTACATCAGCCACAAACGCGATAACTTCACAGCCATAGTTTTCTTTTAACCACGGCACGATAGCTGATGTATCTAAACCACCTGAATAGGCTAATACGACTTTTTTAATTGAACTCATTGATAATACCTTAAACAAAATTTGGATTTAGTAATGTAACAAGCAGTGCATTTTGCGCGTGCATACGGTTTTCTGCTTGCTGTATAATTTTTGATGCCGGGCCATCCATTACCTCAGAGGTAATTTCAAATTCACGGTGTGCTGGCTGGCAATGCAAAACAGTGTCAGCCCCTGTTTGTGCAAGTAATGCTGCATTTAACTGATATGGCATGTACTTTTCTTTAACTTGTTCAAGCGGTGTGTCATCACCCATTGATACCCAGGTATCGGCGTACACAACATTAGCACCTACCGCAGCTTCAACACGGTCGCTCACCATCACTGATGCGCCATTCATTGCAGCGATTTGCTCTGCTTGCTTTAATATTTGCGAATCTGGTGAGCTGCCTTTAGGGCAGACTGCAACAAAATCAGTGCCAAGCGTTGCGGCCAGTAGCATAAGTGAATGAGTCACATTGTTGCCTTCACCTAAATAGGCTAATTTCAGCTGGCTTACATCACCGTATACTTCTTGCAGCGTTAAAAAATCAGCCAAGGCTTGGCATGGGTGATATAAGTCACACAAACTATTGACCACTGGCACACTAGAAAACTCAGCCAGTGTAGTCAGCGTTTTATGCTGATTAACCCGTGCTACTATGCCGTCAGCCCAGCTAGCAATATTTAATGCAAAATCTTTTACTGACTCACGAGCGCCCATAGCCCCATTTTGCGAATCCAAATAAACCGCATGGCCGCCTAGTTTGTTAATACCAATATCAAACGATAAGCGGGTACGTAAGCTTGGCTTTTCGAACAACGTAACAACTGATTTGCCCGCGAGCGCTTGGCTAAAATCAGCGGGATTAGCTTTAATTTTTTGCGCAAGATTGAGTAATTTAAGTGCGCCTTTTTGATCTAACTCTAGACCTGATAAAAAATGATTAAACATGTAAAACCTATGGTGTAATTTTTGTTCCGACGTGCTCACCGTTAAGTAAAGCAATTAAATTATCTGGCTTTTGCCAGCTCGAAATATACACACCTCGTCGTAAATGTTGGGCAGCGTGAAGACTGGTCTTAACTTTGACCTCCATCCCGCCCACAATTACTCCCTCTGCAATTAAAGTATTGATCTGATTTGTGTCAAGTTGATGTAAAGGCTGTTTATTGCCATCCAGAACCGCCTCTACATCCGTCATAAAAATAATTTCAGCATCGAGCTCTTTGGCTATCGCTGCGGCTGCTTCATCCGCGTTTACGTTATACCAAAGGCCATCTTCACCAAATCCAACCGAACTAACTAACGGTAAACGCCCTAGCTTTAAAAGCTCAGGTAAAACGCTTTGCACACCACTTTGGCATTGACCAACCTGACCTAATGCTTTTAGCTTTTGTGTAGAAATAATACCGGCCTCGTACAAGCTAAGCCCCACAGGTTTATGCCCTGCAATGATTGCTTGGCTCATCAATTGTTTATTGGCACACCCTGCCAATGCACCAACAATATAAGGCATCTGTTCTTTTGGACTAATACGTAAACCTTGGTGCTTGGCTGTTGCAAAGCCAGCATCTTTTAACCAACTATCAACAAGTGCACCACCGCCATGAACAATCACAAATTGCGATTGCGTCTGAGATGCTAAAGCTTCAAATAATGCTTTTGCTGCATCTTCAGTATTTAGTACTGCGCCACCTAATTTAATAACCCATGTCTGCATTACTAAAACTACCCTTTTAAACCTGTGCTGTGGGGCAAGCCCATAGCTAAATTAATACATTGCAATGCTTGGCCAGCCGCGCCCTTTAATAAATTATCTATCGCCGCCATAACAATTAACTGGCTACCTTGTTGCTGCCATGCAATATCTACATATGGCTGCTTAGCAACCCCTTTAATAGAAGGTATTTTGCTGCCCAACAAACGAATTAACGGCTCATCTGCCAATACCTGATAAGCATGTGTAACTTGTTCAGGTGTTACGTCTGCTTTTAACTGTACATAAATAGTTTCAAGGATACCGCGAGGGAAATTACCTAAATGCGGCGTGAATAAAACCTTATGGCCCAAATGCTGTTCAATCTCAGGGCTGTGCCTATGGTTGAATAAACCATACGGTGCCAATGACACTTCGCAAAAATGAGTGGCAATACTGGCTTTACGCCCAGCACCTGTTACTCCTGATACAGCATTGATTATGATTGGTTGATCAGCTAATAAATCCGCTTGTTGTAATGGCTTTAATGCGTTGAGTGCTGCGGTTGGGTAACAGCCTGCAACCGCTACTAACTGGGCCTCTTTAATGGCTTCGCTATTCCATTCAGCTAAACCATATGCAGCTTGTGCTAATAAGTCAGTGTGCTGATGCTCAAAACCATAATAAGTTTGGTAATCTTCGTTGCTGCTTAAACGGTAACCGCCAGATAAATCGAACACCTTTTTGCCCATAGCTAAAAAGCGTGGCGCTAAATCGACACTTACTTTGTGATCTGTACATAAACAAACAAAATCAGCATTACTATTAATCTCGTTAAAGGCGGCTTCGCTTAGCGGTAATAAAGGGGTATCTAATAAACCTAAATGCTCTGGATATAAATCACTTAACAATTTGCCTTTATCTAAACTTTGTTCAGACACATAACAACCGGTTAAGGTTAACTGGGAATGCTTTACTACTAAGCTGACTAACTCAGCACCGCTATAACCACTCGCGCCAATAATTACTAAGTTCATTCTTTACTCTTTCTAGTGATAATTAGGTATGCATATAGATTTTAAGTGCGTTGCAGGGCACTATTTTGAGGAATGAGATTTCGTTATCGTCGTATATTAGTCATGGCTCTACTTTGATATATTTATGCTTAAAAAGTGAATTGATATTCATCATAAATACTTTTATATTGTTATGCAATTAGAATGAATAATTATTTTGGAATTTTTTATGTCACTCCCTTCTTTTATGTCTATGTATCAGCAATTAATTGCTGCGCCTTCAATTAGTTCAATGGATGAGTCTTTGTCTATGAGTAATAAGGGGGTTATCGATTTACTTGCTAATTGGTGTAAAGAGCTCGGATTTGAGTGTGAAATAACTGAGCTTTCAGGTCCTAAAGGTCGTTTCAACTTATTAGCAAAGCGCGGCAAAGGCGATGGCGGTTTAATGCTTGCTGGTCATACTGATACCGTGCCATTTGATGACAGCAGGTGGAGCGTTGATCCATTTAAATTAAACGAGTCAGATAATAAACTTTACGGCTTAGGCAGTATTGATATGAAAGGTTTTTTCGCTTTTATTTTGCAAGCGATAAGTGAGCTTGATGAGAGCAAACAATCGCAACCGATTTTAATTTTAGCCACTGCCGATGAAGAAACTACCATGGCGGGCGCCCAGCAAGTTTGTAAGCATTCAAATTTAAAACCTGCACGCTGTATAATCGGTGAGCCTACCGACATGACGCCTGTATTTACGCATAAAGGGCATATGAGTACAGCAATTAGAGTCGTCGGTCGTTCAGGCCATAGCTCTGATCCTGAGCGTGGTTTGAATGCCATTGAAGTTATGCATCAAGTTACCTCAAGGCTACTAGTGCTAAAGCAAGAATTAAAGAATAAATATTCAGTTGAGCATTTTGTTATACCCTACCCTACTCTTAACCTTGGGCACATACATGGTGGTGACAACGCAAATCGTATTTGTGGTTGCTGTGAAATGCACATTGATATGCGCCCATTACCAGGTTTAAGTGTACAAGAATTACAAGCGATGCTGTTAAATATAGCTGCAGATATTAATAACCAATACCCTGATGCGGTGAGCGTGATTGATATGCATGAACCCATCCCTGCTTTTACAGGCAGTACTGATTCTGCACTCGTTAAACTGGCCGAAAAAGTATCTGGCGAGCGAGCTGTGGCTGTAAATTACTGTACTGAAGCGCCGTTTATTCAACAGCTTGGCTGTGAAACTATCGTAATGGGGCCAGGCTCTATTAATCAAGCCCACCAGCCGGATGAGTTTTTAGCAATGGAGAAAATTAAACCTTCGCAAAAAATTATCAGTGAGATGATCAGAGCCAGTTGTTTTCATTCATAACGCTATGCTGGCGCGCCTTTGGCTAGCGCCAGCACTAAATTAATCCATGTACTTAGATAAAAACTTTTTAAAGACAGGATCTGTTTTAGCGAGCTCTTTTTGCTCAGCTAAAATTTCTTTTAAAATAGCTTCGGATGTAAGTGGGTTCGCAAGTACAACCCGAAAAACCACAGTTGGTTGATGATCATACTTTGCTGGTGTTAAACGTGTACGCGATACAAAAGATCGACCCGCTTCACGTTGGCGCTTTTGCATACTGGCTGTAAATCGATTTAATGACGCAAATATCTCTAATCGAGTTTGTTCATCTGCATTTGTGATCTTTTGCTGAATTTGCTTCGGCACATAGCGATAGGTCAGCAAACATAACTCTGGCTCAGAGATTAACTCGAAATCCTCATCTTCACTAACAAGTGAAGCAAAGTAACGCGCTTTTTCAATCCCTTTATCGATCAGTATTTCATAACCTTTACGGCCTATTACACGTAAGCAAGCATGCACTAACATCGCCATACCAGGGCGACTACCTTCAAGTGTATGACTACCTAAATCTTTTGAGCCTTTACGTAAAATGTACTCTGCATGATGCTCTATCGCATCAGTAGCTGCAGGGTCTTTGAATAACACTAACCCCGCGCCCATAGGAACGTACATTTGCTTGTGTGCGTCAATTGTGATTGAGTCAGCACGTTCGATGCCTTTGAGTAAAGGTCTGTATGTCTGTGAGAGCAGTGTCGCACCACCCCATGCTGCATCTACATGAAAATGACACCCCAGCTCTTGGCTTAAATCAGCCATATCGTTAAGGGGGTCAATGTTGCCTGTCTCAGTTGTACCTGCTACACCTACAATCGCCATGACCTTAATACCTTGGGATTGAAGTTCATGCGCTTTGTCTCGCATCGCCGCAATGTCTACTTTATTGTCATTGGCTGTTTTTATCGCGATAAAATTATCACGACCTATACCCAATAAATCTGCTGATTTACCCAATGAGTAATGCCCACGCTCTGAAACTAATACAGCTAACCCTTTATAGCCATAGTGCATCATTGCACTTATTAACCCTTGTGAGCCAATTCCTTTAAACTTACCATCGGCTTTTAACAAGCGATTGCGTGCTATCCATAACGCTGTGATATTAGCTACGGTGCCACCAGAGCAGAACGCTCCCAATGAGGTTTTAGCGCTGTGCATCCACTTGCTGTAAAAGGCATCGCTTTGCCCATACGCAAGGTGATGGATCATACCAAGCACTTGACGCTCTAATGGGGTAAATGCCTTTGATGTTTCTATTTTGACTAAGTTTTGATTTAGCCCCACCATTAATTTTGATAATGGCAATACAAAGTGCGGCAATGCAGAAGTCATGTGACCAATAAAGCTAGGCGCAGCAGTATGCACAGAGTGTGCAACCAGTTGCTCCATTATGTCTTGTGCATAAGCAGAAACAAACGTTGGATCTTCTGGGATCACTGCCGATTGAAAGTCTTTTTCAATTTCATGCAGTGGCTTTTCTATAGCCGCGATGTTCTCATTTAAGAAGCCAGCCAAATTGCTTGAAATCTCAAGTTCAATTTTACTCAATGTTGAGTCCGGTGCTTCAGGCACGGTAAATATACGCATCAGAGTTTCTTTAGAGGCGACGGCACAACGCTTTTGATCCATCTTAATACCCAGTAAGTGCAGTTTTTCATAATCAAATTACCTAGCATTTATAGCTTTTTGAATAATAAACTAAACCGCAATGTTTCCACGAAATGCGCTAACTTTACTGCAATAGAGTATAAATGTCTCGTTTAAAGCCATAAAAGCCGACAATTGCATGACAAATTAATGATAAATTAGTTAATAAACCAAGAAAGATTTAATTATAGGCAGCAGTTCCTTTTTTTGTATAATGCACAAGTAAACAAATAAGGGACAAAAATGGTAAATACGAGTTTAAGGACAAACTGGATTATTGCAGGCTTTTTAATATTTTTAGTGAGTTTGCTCAGCTACGTTTATTATACTTACCACACTGCCCGTGCAGAAATCATGCAACAGCTAGATACACGGTTATTAAATGCAGCAGTAAGCGTAAAACATATATTAGGCCATGATTACCATGAGTCATTAAAATCTGGAAGATCGATCCCACAATTTGTGTTTCAGCAAAAAAGCCGTCAACTTTCAGAGTTCGCTAATGCGCTTGATATTGCCTATGTGTATGCCATGGTATTAAAAGATAACCGTGTACATTTCACTGCGTCAAGCTACACCCAAGAGGATCAAAACTCAGGGAAAGTCACTCAATTTTTTGATCTCTACCCTGAAGCAACCAAAGCCAATATCAGCGCATTTTATTCGACCGAGCCTGTATTTGAGATTTCAAAAGATCAATGGGGGCATTTTAAAAGCATTTTCGTGCCTTACATTGATAACGCTGGCAATACTTACCTTACGGGTGCTGATATTAAAATATATGATCTCAATCAACACCTTAACCAAAGCGTGTCAAAAGCGGCTGCACTTGCGAGTTTTTTCTTCTTTATCGCCTTATTAGTCGCAAGCATTTATATTTATTTGCTCAAACGCGCCCTTTCAACAGACAGTAGCAGCGGTTTTGCAAACCACATTGCACTTGAATATTACATGAGCAAATCCTCTCACTTTCATTTACAAGTTGCCGTTATTTGGATCAATGAAATTGAGGATATTAATAGTTTTTACGGTACAAAAGTAGGTGATAAAGTTATGAAAAACTTACTTGAGTACTTTGCTAAACGCCGTCCCGCAGGCAGCGAGATATTTCGTCTATCAACGAACAAAGTGGTCCTAATAGGTCCATTTGAAGAAAAACATCTCGGATTCAATGAATTAGTACAAGGTTATAATTGCAGCTCTCCTTTGCTTAAGGAGCCGTTTATTTATATTACGCTATGTGCAGGTATTGCTCACGGAAACAAAGCAATGCTGCTTGAAAATGCCCACATTGCTGCGCTGCAAGCGAAACAAGGGCGCTTTAACGTTATTAATTACTCAAATGCATTACATGATGTGAAAAATCAGTATCAATATAATGTTGAAATGGCTAAAGAGGTCAGAGAAGCATTTGATAATAATCGTATTATTGCGTATTTCCAGCCTGTATATGACTATAGCAGTGGTAATGTTCTAAAGTACGAATGTTTAGCACGTATGATCACCTGCCATGGTGAAATATTACTGCCTGAATCATTTTTAAATGTTGTGAATCGCTCTCGCATGGACGGTGCTCTTACCCGCACAATGCTCACTCAGTGTTTTGAGCGCTTTAGGCGGACAAGTTTTTGTTGGAGCATTAATATCACTGTACACGATATGTTAGATCCAGGCCTCAGCGAATACCTTGAACAAGAGCTTAATCGCTACCCCCAGCCTAGTAACATTACATTAGAGCTTTTAGAAACCGAAGCTATTGCAAACTTCTCTGAAGTGAAAGCATTTATCGCATTGGTTAAACAACGTGGTGTTAAAGTCGTTATTGATGATTTTGGAGCAGGGTATTCAAATATCTCTAACGTACTAAAACTTGATGTCGATGGGCTCAAGCTTGACGGTTCACTAGTTAAACAGGTTGCCCATGACACTGACATTTATCTGTATATCGAACATATTGCGAGCTTTGCAAAGCAATTAAATTTAGAACTAATTGCCGAGTGTGTTGAAAATAAACCAACCATCAACACACTCTTAAAAGCCAACGTACATTTAATGCAGGGCAATTACTTTGCCGCACCGGCTCCACAAATAAACCCACTCATACAAGCGATTAACTTAAATCAATCACTAAACGGTGACTCTGTTGACCACTCGCCCAATATTTACGCTCAAATGGAGTGATCGCAGTGTCACTCTCAAACAGTTCAACGTCGCAATTGTGCCCAGTTAAGCGCAGTGCTTGGGCAAACTCTTTAACATAGATATCCCAGTTACTGCGAACCTCTAAACGCCCACCTAGCTTAACAATAAAGGGAAAGATTGCTGCACCATGCCAACGTCGCTGAATGTGCTTCGCTTTAGGCCATGGGTTTGGATACAGTAGGTAATGATGAGAGGGTTGCCAACCCGCAGCCACAGCCAAACGCCAAAAGTCATTTAGATCTGCTTGCACTAGAATATAATGACCTGAATCGGCTTGTTTATATTCCACATCATGCTTATCTAAACGATGTGATGACTTATCAATACCAATGACTAATGCATCAGGGTGACGCTTTGCTAAATTAGCTGTACTTTCACCAACACCACAGCATGAGTCAAGAATCAAAGGACCACTAAACGCGTGTACTTTTTCGTTTACTTCATCAAACGCAGATTGAGTATGCGCGGCAATCGGCTTTTTAAACTCAGCTTTTAAGTGCTTGCTGACAATCTCATCAAGCTTTTCATTCAAGCCATCTTGGTTTGATACAATACTTCGTGAATTTGCATCACTCATCAGTGTCTAAGCCCCACGCCTTTTTTGATTAGCGTTAACGCTAATGTAAATAAGGCCGTAATAAATAAAAACAACACACCAAATGCGACGGATAAATCAACATCTGATACACCTAAAAACCCGAACCTAAATGCGTTAACCATATAAATAATCGGATTGATTTGTGACACGCCCTGCCAAAAGTCAGGTAACAGAGTTATTGAATAAAACACCCCGCCTAAATAGGTTAATGGCGTCAAGATAAAGGTCGGGATAATGCTGATATCATCGAAGCTGTTTGCATAAATCGCGTTAATTAAACCGCCCAGTGCAAACACGGCTGAAGTTAATACAACTGTAGCAATAATAACAAACACATTATGAATTTGAATATCGACAAACAACAAAGAAACGCAGGTGACGATTAAGCCAACCAACATACCTCGGGTCATCCCCCCTCCCATGTAACCCAATACAATAATATAGTTAGGTACTGGGGCAACCAGAAGCTCTTCTATGCTTTTTTGAAATTTAGTCGAATAAAAACTTGATGCAACATTGGAATATGAGTTGGTAATGACCGACATCATTATTAAGCCAGGAACAATAAACTCCATGTAGCTAAAGCCCCCCATTTCACCAATGCGAGAGCCAATTAAATTACCAAAAATAACAAAGTATAGGCTCATTGTAATAGCAGGTGGCACGAGTGTTTGTACCCAAATACGTAAAAAGCGGATACACTCTTTTATCCATAAACTTTTTAAGGCTACGCCGTATTTAAACATTTACTTCTCCCGCCCTTGTTCTAATAAACCGACAAATAACTCTTCTAAACGATTTGCCTTATTGCGCATGCTTAGCACCGTATTTCCTTGCTCTGTTAACGCACTAAATACAGCGTTAAGGCCTTGTGATTTAGCCACTTCAACCTCAATGGTATGATCATCTACCATAGAAAATTGATACCCCGCGAGTGAAACCGGTTGTACAGGCTGCTTTAAATCTAAAATGAAAGTTTCTTTGTCCAGCTTCGCCAGTAGTGCTTTTATCGTGGTATTTTCAACGATAATTCCCGAATCAATAATGGCAATGTTTTTACAAAGCAGTTCTGCTTCTTCAAGGTAATGCGTGGTAAGAATAATGGTCACACCTTGTTCGTTAATCTGCCTTAAAAAATCCCACATTGAGCGACGTAGTTCAATATCAACACCCGCTGTAGGCTCATCAAGAATAAGTAACTTTGGTTCATGCATCAGCGCACGAGCAATCATCAAGCGGCGTTTCATCCCGCCTGACAAAGTACGTGCTTGCTTGTCTTTTTTCTCAAGTAAACCTAGCTGCTCCAGGTATTTATCGGCACGCTGATGAGCTATTTTACGTGGCACACCATAATACCCAGCTTGGTTCACTAATATTTGGGTGAGTGTTTCAAACTGGCTAAAATTAAACTCCTGAGGCACTAAACCCAATTCTGATTTAGCGGCCTCCAAGTGAGTATCAATGTTATGACCAAATACCTCTACTTGGCCGGCCGTTTTATTCACAAGCGACGAAATAACGCCAATCGTCGTTGATTTACCCGCTCCATTTGGACCAAGCAAAGCAAAAAAGTCCCCTTTTTGCACCTGCAGGTCAATATTTTTAACTGCTTCAACACCATTTTTGTAGACCTTTCTGAGGCCCTTAATTTTTAAAGCTGTGGTTTGTTCGCTCACTTTTTACCTTCCCCATAACCCCATCGCTTAGTAAGGGTATGCTCAATGTTTAAATGATCTAAAATTCGTGCCACCATAAAATCAACCAAGTCACCTATAGACTCTGGTTGATGATAAAATCCCGGTGCTGCTGGCATAATAGTGACGCCTAACCTAGCTAGTTTAAGCATATTCTCAAGATGGATCTCACTAAACGGTGTTTCGCGCGGCACTAAAATAAGTTGCCCACTCTCTTTGATAACCACATCAGCCGCTCGCTCAAGTAAGTTATCTGACGCACCAACAGCAATAGCAGACACCGAGCCTGCGCTACATGGGCAAACAATCATCTTTTTAGGTGCTGCCGAGCCTGACGCCACAGGGCTAAACCAGTTGTCTTTACCAAAAACCTGAAGCTGCTCAGGTAGCGCATTAAAAAGCGCGCACAATTGCTCAGTTGCTTTGTCTTCATTGGCTGAGAGTTTAATGTTTGACTCTGTATCCAGTACAACGCGCGCTGCGCTTGAGATCAACACATATACTTTAAATTGCTGTGCTAATAACACTTCAAGTAAACGTAAACCATAGGGAGCACCGGATGCCCCACTAAAAGCAAGCGTGATGGTTTCTTTATATTGCACTTAAGCTCTCACTTTTTAAGTTAATTATACTTCGTCTCAATCGCGCGAATTAATTGCTCATGCAGACCATTAAAACCGCCATTACTCATAATTAAAATATGCTGTTGCGGTACTACGTCATTCACTACTTTCGTAACGATTTCGTTGGTGCTGGTAAAACAATTCATACCAGCTTGCTGAGCTTGCTCATTCAACGACCAGTTAAGATTATCTGGCTCAAATAAGTAAACCTCATCAGCATCCCTCAGTGACGCTAACAGTGTATGTTGATGCACGCCCATTTTCATGGTGTTCGAACGAGGCTCTAAAATCGCGATAATTTTTTCGTCGCCAACCTTAGCACGCAGTCCTGCCAGTGTGGTTTTAATGGCTGTTGGGTGATGCGCAAAGTCATCATACACCTTAATATTTGCGATATCCGCCTTGAGCTCCATGCGTCTTTTTGGGCTAATAAACTCAGCTAATGCGCTAATGCTATGATCAATTGCAATACCCACATGACGCGCTGCTGCTATCGCCATAATGGCATTTTTAACATTATGCTCACCAATAGCTTGCCACTTAACCGTGCCAACAATTTTATCGTTTAGTAATACAGTAAACTCACTGCCATCACCTTTAAGTAGGTTATAGCCCCAGTCACCGCCCAATGTTTCGCTTTCACTCCAGCAACCTTGTTGTATGACTTCATCTAGGGCGAGCTCATCACTAGGCCAAATGACTTTTCCACTACTGGGTAATGTACGCATTAAATGGTGAAACTGTTTTTTTATTGCGTTTAAATCGTCAAAAATATCAGCATGATCAAACTCTAAATTATTTAAAATGAGCGTTCTGGGCAAATAGTGAACAAATTTACTTCGCTTATCAAAAAAAGCCGTATCGTACTCATCAGCTTCAATGACAAAAAAGGGCGTTTCGCCAACACGCGCTGACACTCCGAAATTTTGCACAACCCCACCAATTAAAAACCCGGGTTTTAAGCCCGCATATTCTAATATCCACGCAAGCATACTGGCGGTAGTTGTTTTGCCATGCGTTCCAGCAACAGCAAGTACCCAGGAGTCTTGTAATAAGTTATGTTTTAACCACTCAGGACCCGATGTATATGGAAGGCCTTTATCTAACACGTATTCTACACACGGATTACCACGACTCATTGCATTTCCAACTACCACCATATCTGGTGCAGGCTCAAGTTGGGCGGTGTCATAACCTTGGGTGAGTTCAATACCGAGCGACTCCAGTTGGGTGCTCATTGGCGGGTATACGTTTTGGTCAGACCCCGTTACAGTGTGACCCAATGATTTAGCGATTGCGGCAATACCACCCATAAATGTACCGCAAATTCCCAAGATATGAATATGCATTTGTGTTCCTTTGCTGCATTTTTAGGTGCGCAGCACAATTAATATTAGCGATAATAGGCCTGATATAATGCCAAATTTAGCGCCTAGTTACCATTGCCATCTCGCACAACACCTTTGCAAAAAAGTGACACATAAACAGTAATTTCAAAAAAGTTCACTGCCAACGGTTTAAGTGCGCAAAAATCATGCGTCATTTTTTATACAAAACCTTAAATAAAGCTCAATTAACAGACTAAGTTATTTATAAATAATTTAGTTTTAGTTAATAAAAAAAGTAAGTCAGTTCAAGAAAACAGCTTGCAAATAACCATGTAAAGCCATGATTACAAATTAAAAACTATAAAATCAAAACCATACCAAAAAATACCCATAATAAATACAAAATACACAATTAAGAAACAATTGATACATTCCCTCCTTTCAAGACTCAATTTAGGTACTGTGATAAAACATCTGCAAGTTACATTTACTTACATTTTCTGACGTTTATTTGGTGTCAGCCAAAACTGGCTCAGTAGTGAAAGTAAATAAGTTCCATCAAGTTTTAATCGGTCTTTAAAGCTTGTCGAAATTAAAAGGTGTTATGTTGAAAAAATTAAATCTTATCGCAGCAGCGGTTAATACAGTACTTGTAACAGGTGCCATTGGCGCATCGAGTGTATTCGCTCAGTCAACGGCAGATGCTAAACCTGTTGAACGAATTCAAGTGACTGGATCCAAAATCAAACGTTTTAACCTAACCTCGCCAACGCCTGTGACTGTGATCAGCGGTGTTGAGATGGAAAACCAAGGTATTACTAACGTTAATGATTTGCTTGCAGAAATGCCACAGGCGACGGTTGGCTTATCACCAGAAACAACGACTAATACTATTTATGCGTCAGGTCTTAACACAACTGATCTTCGTGGTTTAGGGTCAGCGCGTACATTAGTACTCGTTAATGGTCGTCGTTTTGTACCAGGTTCTGTGGGTGACACTGCGGTTGATTTAAACAACATTCCTACCACAATGATTGAGCGTATCGAGATTGCTACAGGTGGTGCTGCAGCCGTTTACGGTGCAGATGCTGTAGCGGGTGTTGTAAATATCATTACTAAAAAATCAATGGATGGAATTGAACTTGATGTTTCTACTGTACGTCCAGAGCAAAGTGGCGGCGAGCAAAACAACTTCTCAATTACAGGTGGTATGGAAGGCGATAAACTCTCTTTTATTGCTTCATTTAATTACACAGAAAACAAAAGCTATGGCAAGCTGAGCCGTGATTTTTATCGCAACCCTGTTAACTCGTACGCAAACCCGGCAAATACCAGTGGTGACGACGGTATCCCTTCACGTGTTGTTTTAGGCCAACCAACAGGCCTTGCTTACTACTCAGAAGGTGGTGACTTTTTTACCAAAGACGCCTTTGTTGATAACGGCTATGACAATCACCACTACACTTTTGATGCAAATGGTAACCTAAAACCGTTTGACTATGGTTTAGGCCGTATTCCAAACCCAGGTGTTGGACGAGATGCTACAAGCTACTTCCAAAATGGCCAAAATCAAGGTGATGGTGTTTTTGGCCACGGCTATAAAGATTACTTTCAAACGCCACTAGAGCGTATGATTGCTTCAGCGTATGGTACTTATGAACTCAATGACGACCATGCACTTACGTTTGACTTTACTTATTCAAAAACTGATGCAACCACAGAGAGCTCTCCAGCCTTCTTCCGCCATACAATACGTCGCGACAATGCATTTATAAAAAGCGATATGGCTAAAGTAATGGACGACAATGAGCTTACATCAGTCACACTTCGTCAAGCTAACGAAAACTTATGGGGCGATCGTGCATATAACCAAGAGCGTGAAGTATTCCGTACTTCAATCGGCGCTGAAGGTATCTTAAACGATGACTGGGGCTACTCTGCTTACGCACAATTTGGCCGTATCGAGCAAGATACTCTTTGGACTGGCGAAGTATTAACGCAAAACTTGGCTAACTCTATTGATGCCGTTGAATACCAAGGCAATGTAGTATGTGCTAAGCGTAATGCAGATGGCGAAGTTATTGGGGCTGTTGAAGGTTGTACACCATTTAACACAATGGGCGCGACTTCGGCAACACAAGCACAGCTAGACTATATAGCGACTGATGCAACGCGTTTTGCTAAGCACGACCAAGCCGTGTTTGCTGTTACTGTAGATGGCGCCTTATTTGAACTACCAGCAGGATATGTTGCTGCGGCCTTTACTGCTGAGCACCGCCGTGAGTCAGCAACTATTACACCGTCTGAAAATATGGAAAAAGGCCTGATCTTTGGTAACTCAAGTTCACCAATGGACGGCGAAATAGATGTAAACGAACTTTCAGCTGAAATTTCAATTCCATTATTAGAAGAAACCTTCCTAACAACGGATTTAACCCTTGAAACAGCATTTCGTTACATGGATTACTCGGTAACGGGTGAAGATAATGCCTGGAAGATAGCCCTAAACTGGGGTGTAACTGATGAGTTACGTGTACGCTTAAACCGTTCTAAATCAGTACGCGCTCCCAACCTAGGGGATTTATTTACGCCTAACTCAAAAACGTTTAGCTCAGGTCGCGCGGATGTGTGTAGAGCTGATTCTATCGCTGAGTCAGGCAGCAAATATAAAGATAACGTAATCAAAAACTGCCAAGCTGCTGGCCTGCCTCAAGGTTGGATGCCTTCTGAAGAGTGGTTAGCTGGCGGTAGTCTTCCTGGCTATATTCAAGGTAACCAAAACCTTAAAAATGAAACGTCAAACGATTACACTATCGGTGTTATTTACACTCCAGAGTTTATTGAAGGATTAGATTTAACACTTGATTATTGGTCATTTGAAATTGATGATGCTATTGAATATTATGGCCGAGATAATGTTAAACTTTGTTATGAATCAACATCATTAGACAATCTATTCTGTAACAACGTGGAGCGAGACTCTAAAACAGGAGAGATCACAAACTTCTACAATCGACCTATCAATGCTGCAACTGTAGCAATCAAAGGTATCGATGTTGAATCTGCATACCGCACTGAGTTGTTCTCTGGTGACTTGGCATTGAAACTAACAGCAACTTACCTAATAGAGGACAACAATAACTCTACAGGCCGTGCTGAAGATTTTAGAACTGATGTAGGCGAAACAGCTTCACCTCGCTGGAAGGGCCGTTTTAATGCTGTTTATTCTCATGATGACTCAGCGTATGTGCTAACCATGAACTACCGTCATGCAACTGTTAATGATAATGACTGGACCATTGAAGACAACAACTACAATGATATCCCGTCTTACACAACATTTGATTTCATGTACAAAACTTACCTAATGGATGAGCTACAGTTACGTGTTGGTGTTAACAACATCCTAGACCGTGAGCCACCACGTAACCCGTTCACGTACGACGATGGTGAGTTCTTTGATGTTAAAGGCCGCCGTTTATCGCTAGGCGCTAAATACACATTCTAAATGTGTATTAGCTAATAACAAAAAACGCCTTAGCTCAGTGAGCTAAGGCGTTTTTATTTGTATGTATAACTGCCTAAATCATTAAAAATACAATTAAACCAATACCGAGTAATAAACGATAAATAACAAATGGCATCATGCCCATACGTTCAATGATTTTTAAAAACAGAAAGATACAAGCGTATGCAGAAACAAATGATAAACCCGCACCTAAAATTAGCGTAGTCCAATCCACAACTTCATCACCCAACGCTAACTCAACTGTATAGTACAACCCCATCATCGAAATAACAGGAATGGCCAGTAAAAATGAAAAACGTGCCGCACTTTGCTTATTCATTCCAAGCAATAAACCAGCGGTCATTGTAATACCTGAACGTGACGTACCCGGGATCATTGCCATAGCTTGCGCCATACCAATCATAAGGGCTGATTTCCAGTTTAATTGGTAAATTGTTTTTGTTTGCTTGCCTTTCACATCTGCGTACCACAGGAGTAAACCAAATAAAATGGTCGTTACAGCAATAACCCATGCACTGCGCAAATATAACTCAATTAAATCTTTGAAAATTAACCCGAGTACAGCAGCAGGAATAGTCCCCAAAATAATCCACCAGCCGAGTTTGCTGTCATCGGTTGCACCTTGTGTACCAAATGATTTAAACCAGGCACCTAAGATTTCGACTACTTCTTTTCTAAAGTAGATTACAACCGCAACAAGCGTTCCAACATGTACAGCTACATCAAAGGCTAGACCTTGGTCTTCCCACCCTAATATTTGCGAAGGAAGAATCAAGTGTGCTGAACTTGAAATAGGTAAAAACTCAGTCAATCCTTGGATCAGGGCTAAAACAATAATTTCTATAATACTCATGGGTTAGTAAACTCCACCTTCCATAGTTTTTGATTGGGGTTATTGTAATTACTCCATAACTGGGCAATCGTTTGCTCAGCAACAGGGTGATAAAAATTTGGGGCTATTTCTGCCAGTGGCTGCAGTACAAATGCATTTTTTGTTATTTCATCGCGCGGAAGTTGTGCTGGTGAGTCGCAGACAATATCGTCGTAAAACAATAAATCTAAATCCAATGTGCGCGGACTAAACTTCTTATCATTAGCTGTTCGGCCATTTTCTTGCTCAATATTTTTGAGTAACTGACATAATTGCTCGAGCGGCATCTCTGTTTGCGCACCCACAACAGAGTTATAAAAATTGCTACCAGTGAATCCTACTGCCTCACTTTCAAATACACTAGAATGTTCAAGATGGGGGAAATATGATGTTAACGTTTTCAAAGCCTGGCTAATGTAGTGCTCTTTATTTACATTTGAGCCAAGGCTAATATAAATCTGGGCCATATTAATTGGCTGCCTTTTGGCGTGTAATTTCAACACCTACTGTTTGTGCTTGCGCCACCGCGGCAGGTTTACTTACTTTAATCGTTACCTGAGTGGTCTTAAATTCTGCTAATATGAGTGCAGCTAGTTGCTCTACAAGCGTTTCTAACAGTTCAACGGGCTTAGCCGTTGTGTGCTCAATAACACGCTCACTCACTTTTGAATAATCTAATGCAAGACCTATATCGTCTGTTGTGGCAGCTGGTTTGATGTCGCATAGCATTTCTATATCAAAAAATAAGCTCTGTTTAGTTTCTTTTTCAAAATCATAAACGCCTATGATAGTGTCAACATGTAGTTGTGATATAAAAACCTTGTCCATAACTGCTCCAACTGGAAATTTAAACTCTTTAATGAGTTTACACACGCTATAATTTATATTTATATCATTTATATACTTTTAGCGTGTTTAACTATGAGAAATTTAACAATACAATGTGCAGTAGGTGCAAAGGAATTACCTAAATATTGAACGCACGTGTTTGTGATGTTAATTTTGACGCCAATGATAGCCGAAAATACATAATTAAAAAATAAGGAACCGCGTGATAGCTGTATTAATGTTAGTTTTAGCCTATTTACTGGGGTCGATTTCATCGGCTATTCTAGTGTCTCGGCTTTTTAAACTACCTGATCCACGCTTGAATGGCTCGAACAACCCAGGCGCAACGAATGTATTTCGCTTAGGGGGAGCTTTACCTGCCGTATTAGTTTTGGTGTTTGATATTCTTAAAGGCACGATTCCTGTTTGGGGCGCTTATTTTTTAAAGTTAGATCCGCTAATCCTAGGACTAATTGGTGTGGCTGCTTGTTTGGGTCATATGTTTCCCGTTTTCTTTAACTTTAAAGGGGGAAAAGCGGTTGCAACAGCGTTTGGCACCCTGTTGCCGATAGGTTTAACGCTAGGTGGGCTATTAATTTCAACGTGGGTTGCTGTAGTTGCACTCACTCGCTATTCATCCTTGGGAGCACTCACTGCGGTTGCATTAGCACCGCTGTACACATGGTGGATAAAACCATTGTATACATTACCTGTTACGTTTTTAACTGTGCTAATTATTATCCGTCATCACGGCAATATTAAACGCTTGTTCAGTGGGCAAGAGCCTAAAATTGGCGACAAAAAAAAGCCGCCAACTCAAAATGATCACAACGCGAATTAAATCGCCTCAAGACTATCTATTGGCCAACGTGGCTTAGTCTTCATATCAAGGCTTGCAAACTGCCCTGCTTTTAAACGCTGCATGCCTGCGTACGCTATCATTGCGCCATTATCCGTGCAAAACTCAGTTCTTGGGTAATACACCTGACCTTTCATGCCTTGCATTACACGTTCTAGTTGTGCGCGCAATTGCACATTGGCACTTACGCCACCAGCAATAACAAGGCGCTTAATACCCGTTTGTTTTAACGCACGCTTACATTTGATAACCAGTGTGTCAATGACGGCGGTTTGAAAGGCATGAGCAATGTCGGCTTTGGTTTGCTCAGCATCATCATTATCACGAATCGTGATAGCCGCGGCCGTTTTTAAACCACTAAAGCTAAAATCAAGCCCGGGTTTGTCAGTCATTGGTCGTGGAAATATAAATCGCTTAGGCTCACCTTGCTCAGCCAGTTTCGCTAAGCGAGGCCCACCTGGGTAATCTAAACCAAGGAGTTTTGCAGTTTTATCAAACGCTTCTCCTGCAGCGTCATCAACAGACTCTCCTAGCACTTCATATTGACCAATACCTTCGACTTTAACCATCATGGTATGGCCACCTGAGACTAAAAGCGCAATAAATGGAAACCCTGGTACATCTTCTTCAAGCATTGGAGCCAGTAAATGCCCTTCCATATGATGTACTGCAACGGCAGGAATTCCCCAACCATAAGCCAATGAGCGCCCGATTGAAGTACCAACAAGTAAAGCTCCAACAAGACCAGGGCCTGCGGTGTAGGCAATACCATCAAGATCTTCAGGACCACAACCGGCTTGAGCAAATGCTGCATCAATAAGCGGTAGCGTTTTTCGAACATGGTCACGTGAAGCTAACTCTGGAACCACTCCTCCATAATCAGCATGCACTTTTACCTGACTATATAATTGATGCGCGAGTAACCCTTGCTCATCATCATAAATAGCAATACCAGTCTCATCACATGATGATTCAATGCCTAAAATTCGCACTGCAACTTTCTCCTAACGAGTAGATTTACTTAGATTAATTTTATAACGCTAAACCAATGTTTGTTTGGCCATCAGCAATGGCATGCTGCTTAAGTGATTTAACACTTTGTGACGTCACTCTTCCCATCTGCTCAACATAATCAATCATTTCGCTGAGTACATCAATTTCATATTGCATAAGGGGATGCTCTCGCACCATTTTGTTATCAGCAATCTCACCTTCAACGGTGAGTTGGTATTCAATAAAGCGTGCTACCGTCGCTTGCGATATTTTACTTATGCTAACGAACTCACTGCCATCTTGAGCAATTAAACCATGCATTAAACCAAGTAAAGCGGTAGCAGCATCTATTGCTGGGTAGGTTCCAAACATGTCAAAGTCTGCTAACTCAGGTACATTAGGTTCAATTTTTTCAATTTGTTTTTCTAAATCAATTTTACTTTTAGGTAAAAGAATTTTTTCCCAGCATACATTAAGTGCACTGCGCAGCGTTGTTTCATCACCAAACCCTGTCGCTTCACTAAATAAACCGTAATTTGGTAGCATTCGCTCAATAAGTGCTGCGGCTAACACCGCTTGCTGTAAATAATTAAGCTCTCGAATTCGCTGAAAATTATTCGCTTTAGTCATTCTTTGATGTCCTACAGGACCAACACATTTCAAATGTTGACCCATTATGCTCATTACAATTAGGGCAAACCCAATCAGGAGCGGATTGTTGTTCTTGTGTATAGTTTATCAATATTTCTCGCGCCTGGCGCTCTTTAATCGCATAAACCTGAACACGAACTTCAGTTTGTGCAATGGGTATTTCACCCACCGCACTTTGTAAAGACTCGCCTAACAATTGACAATTCACGTCATTGGCTAAAAGTAAGCCTTTAACAATATTCGCCTCTACAGCATCCGCGGCACTATAAATGGTGAGCCATTGAAATGGATTATTCATTTATTACTTTCCTGTTATTTTATAAGCGAACTCTTTTACTTTCATTTACTTGATTGCTAGGCTGGGTGTTTAAACCTACAGCTATACTGGACCTAGTTATGACCCTCACAACCCCTGGCTTACTCTTTCCTGCAATATCCTTGTTGCTGTTAGCCTATACAAATCGTTTTTTAGTATTAGCGCAATTAATTAGAGAGCTAAATGCCCGTGAAGGGAAAACGATTCGCCCAATTGTCGTAGAGCAAATAGCGAACCTCAGAAAGCGTATTAAACTTATAAGAACCATGCAAGTTTATGGTGTAGCCTCATTTTTAATGTGTACTATTTCGATGTTTGCATTATTTATTGAGTTTAAAACCGTTGGCGTAGTCCTCTTTGGTATTAGCCTAGGATGCTTAGCTTTGTCACTTTTAACCTCTTTATATGAAATTCATATTTCCTGTGATGCTATAGAGATCGAGTTGAAGAATATTGAAAAAAAACCACACAGCAAACAGGCAGACTAAAAAACAGACACTATACTCTATATGTGAATAATTAAACTTAAGGGTATTCATTTGAGTGACTTTTTATTTTCAAATGAGGTAATTCAAGAGGCCACACTTAATAGCGAGCCCGATTTTTGGGATGTATTAGTTGTCGATGATGAAGATGACATTCATCAAGTGACCAAATTGGTATTATCCGGCTTTAAGTTTGAGAATAAAGCACTCAGGTTTCATCATGCATATTCTGCCCAAGAGGCCAAGCAATTATTACAACAACACCCTGACTTTTCTGTGGGTTTAATTGATGTTGTGATGGAGACTAGTCACGCTGGGCTAGAGCTCATAAAGTTTATCCGCGAAGATATTAATAATCACGATATACGCTTAATCCTTAGGACCGGACAGCCAGGTGAAGCGCCTGAAGAAGCAGTCATTCGTGATTACGATATAAATGACTACAAAAACAAAACTGAGCTGACCGCTATAAAAATGAAGACGCTGCTTTATTCTGCACTTCGAGCCCACAGAGATATTCAAATTATTGAGCGCCATAAAAAAGGGTTAGAAAGAATAATTACGGCTTCAAGTTCATTTTTAATGTGTGGCAGTGTTAATGAATTTGCATCAACAATTTTAACTCATGTAAAAAATGTACTAGGTTTAGATGGAACCGAAATTTATTGTGCCGCGGCAGTAAACCAACAAACATCTCCAGCAACTGACTTTGAGTTGCTTGCTGCCTCGGGCGTAAAATCCCTACCAATGAATAGTGATATTCCTGAGAATGTAAAAGCGCTATTTATTGATGCGCATAATCGTAAATCTTCTTATAAAACAAATCATGACTATGTAGGCTATTTCTCTACTCAAGCAGGCCTTGAAGCTATGCTTTACATTCATAAGGGTTCTCAACTAGGAGGCACGGAGCACCAACTTTTAGAATATTTTGCCAACAATATCGCCCTTGCCTACGATAATTTAAAAATGCGTGAAATGGTAAAAGATTCACAAAAAGAGTTATCCTATATTTTAGGTGAAGCCGTTGAAAAACGCTCTAAAGAAACCGGTTCTCACGTTAAAAGGGTTGCCTTATACAGTGAACTTTTAGGCAAGCTATACGGATTAAATGAATTTGAATGTGAAATAATCAAACTGGCCTCACCACTTCATGATATTGGCAAAATCAGCATTCCTGATAGCATTTTAAATAAACCCGGAAAACTGGATGCTGAAGAATGGAAAATCATGCAGACTCATGCTCAAATTGGATACGACATTCTTAACAAGTCCAATAATGAAATTTTAAAATGCGGTTCACTTATTGCCTATCTTCATCATGAAAAATGGGATGGCACTGGTTACCCTAATCAATTAAAAGGAGAAGAAATACATATTACGGGACGCATTACAGCGCTTGCTGATGTCTTTGATGCGCTTGGCAGCGAACGATGCTATAAAAAAGCATGGTTAATGGATGACGTTATAGCGCTTATTAAAGAACAAAGAGGCAAGCAATTCGACCCCAAGTTAGTCGATTTATTCATCGAAAATTTAGCACTTTTTCTACAGATAAATAAACAATACCCAGACTAATGGTTGTAACATTTGTGTAAAATTGCCTTTTCAAATTAGGTACAATGCATTAGTATCTATTAGGTTTATTTCAACTATGTTCGCCTCCGTGTGGCTTACTTATTACAAAGGACTATAAAAGTGAGATTTGAACAACTAGAACAATTTGTAGCACTGGGTCAGCTTAGGCACTTTCGCCAAGCAGCTGAAACAACAAAAATTAGTACATCAGCGTTAACACGCAGCATCCAAACATTAGAAGATGAAATGGGTTACGAGCTAGTTAAACGCTCTACTCGTTCGGTAAAATTAACCACTGAAGGTGAATTGTTTTTAAGCTATGCGCAAGCGGCATTGAATGAACTTGAAGTAACTAAAAAACGTCTATACCAATCTGTTAATGGTTGTTCTGATGAAAAGTTAGTAATTGGCTATACCAATAAAGCAAGTGCGATCGTCCCTGTTTCTTGTGGTCAGTTTTTAGCACAATACCCCCATGTAAAAATCGAGATGCAACTTCAAGAACCAAGTGAATTAATGCGTAAACTTCAACTTGGTGAAATTGATATTAGCGTATGCTCACAAGCAATTAATAGCATAGGTACTGATATTCATTTACCTGATCAACTTATTTTATTTGTAGCTAAAACTCACCCACTCGCTGAAAAAAGTGATATTAGTAAACAAGATCTTATTGACTACCCAATGTATGGCTGTTTCTCACAGTCTAAGCAAATCCAAGCCATGTTAAACGAAGCTATTGAGGGGCTAAATAAAACACCGTCAATTAAAGTGGGCAGCATTGAGCAAGTGATGGATGGTTTATGTAAATCAAATCACTTTGCAATTGCCAGTATTGAACATGCTAACACAGTTGCAGAGCATACCGGTTTGGTGCAATTGAAAACAAATAAGGATTTAACGCAAGAACAATTGGTAGTTAAAACAAGCCACCATGTCCCTCAGGGTGACCATGTAAATCAGCTGCTTTCACTTATTAAAAAGACAGCGCTGTCTATTAGTGAATAAATATAAATCAAAAGCCTGATTACTTCAGGCTTTTTTTGCTTCTTTTTAGTAGATTTAAGTTCGCGTAAACGGCTTAATAGGCTAAACTGGCTAACCTTTGATACTTAGTACGTAAAATGATCCCCTATTTCATTTCAGAAATCTATTTAGATGATATCGAAAAGCACGGTTTTACAATAATTCACAATGCGGTCTCTAAGACCCTCATTGCTCAACTCATGCATGATTGCTATAGAGTAAACCCTGACTTTAATATTGCGGGTATTGGTCGAAAAAGTGATTTACACGTTAATAAAACTATCCGTAAAGATAAAACATTTTGGTTTGATGCCAGCAGCGAGGCACAGATTCATTACTTAGCGCTTATGGAAGAAATGAGGGGAGTACTGAATCGCAGTTTCTTTTTAGGCCTATTCGACTACGAATGCCATTATGCTAAGTACCTTAATGGGGATTTTTACAAAAAACACTATGATGCATTTAAGGGTCGTTCTAATCGTATTTTTACTACGGTACTATATTTAAATACTCCTCATAGTGGGGGCGAATTAGTAATCTACAAACCTCAAAGCAAGCAAGTCGAGGTTAATATTAAACCTCAAGCAGGCACGCTCGTGATGTTTGAAAGCGATCGCTTTATGCATGAAGTACTTCCTGCTGTCGATGATCGTTACTCTATCGCTGGTTGGTTTAGAATGAATACGTCTATCAGCGGAATTATTGATCCTCCTCGTTGACATTTACTCACTTAAAAAGTGAGTGGCAAGGAGGCTGCTAATCCAATAAATATCACTAGCCCTACATAGTGGTTATTCAAAAATGCTTTAAAGCACTGCTCTCTTTTACGCCTATGTATTAACCACTGCTGGTAAATTAAAAAGCCAGACGCTGCACATAAACTAAGCCAATAATAAAAACTTAGTTGGTAGATAACCCCTACAATCGCAAGCAACCCTACAAAACAACAATTAAGTAAAAAAATCACCGCTCTATCTGCAAAGCCAAACAAAATCGCCGTTGATTTAACCCCTATTTTTAAATCATCATCTCTATCAACCATCGCATACATTGTATCGTAAGCAACTGTCCAAATAATATTAGCCAAAAACAGTAGCCATGCTGCAACTGGAACATATCCGCTACATGCCATATATGCCATGGGTATCGCCCAACTAAACGCAGCCCCCAAAACCACTTGCGGTAGATGGGTAAAACGCTTCATAAATGGATAACTAAACGCTAATACAAGCGCTCCTACCGAGAGCAAAATTGTTTGCCAGCTTAGTAACAATACAAGCCCAAAAGCAATGCTAATCAGCAACGCGAATAAGCTTAATGCTTCCCCACTACTCACCAGCCCAGCGGCGAGTGGTCGCTGAGCAGTGCGCTTCACTGAACCATCTATTTTGCGATCAGCAAAATCATTGATCACACACCCGGCACTACGCATCACAAACACGCCTAAAGTAAAAACAACAAAATTTACTAAGCTAGGAACGCCTTGACTTGCAAGCCAAAGAGCCCAATAAGTAGGCCAAAGAAGCAGTAACGTTCCTATTGGTTTATCTGTTCGCATTAGTTGCTTGTAATAGGGTATGTGTGCAACTTTTAATGAAGCAAGTTTCATTGGTATATAAAGGCCTTAGGTAAAAATATTTCACAAACCAAAAAGCGGTTTTGCGCTAGAGAGAAAACACTCCGGCGCCCCCACAATGATCGCTTTCCCTCGGAAGGTTGATCTATCAATTGCTGCACTGGGTGATGCTCATCAAAACAGGCGACTTCAATTTCAGTGCGTTTTAAATCAGGGTGTTGGAAAATGACATCACCTAACGGTTTATCGCCCAGCTCAAGTAATTGCTGCTGTTGCATACTTTTGGTTACAGGCAACCAGCTTTGCGCATAAACCATTGGCTGATTATTACACCAAAGTAATACTTCGCGGTTAACGCCCTCTTTATACTGACCATCGAGTAACGATTGTTGCTCAACATTTAGTTTAAATACTTTTTCACTGAGCACTTGCACATGAAAGTTACAGCCATGATGTTTTAATTTAGCCGTTAGTGAATTCGGCTCAAGTAGCCAATCTTTCTCATGATGAGTAAGCGGCTTAACAGTGGCACCATGCTGCCAATTAGCGTTCAATGAAAGGGGGAATGTAATCACGATATCTCTACTTAATAACAACCGAGTAAATGATACCACTGGCGGCTGTTATGAAAAAGTGATGATTAATGAATATAATAGCCTCTTCAGCCTGTATATTAATTGGTATTACGTATAAACTGTTAACCATGGCAGGAATATGGATTACTTTACTTAATATGAAAAAAACGCTCTACGCAAGCATTTTACTCTTAACAATGTTATTTGGTTTATTAACCAGCTTTACTAGCCGTGCAGAGTCAAACGTCGGTTATTTTGGTTTTGAGCCTGATATTATTGCTAATTACATTGCTCAGAATAATAAAAAGCTAGGTTACGTTCGTTTAACAGTAGATTTAATGCTAAGTGATATGGCTAATATTGCTGTTGTAGAACACCACACACCATTGCTTCGTGATGCGATTATTGAAATTTTATCAAAAGAACCTGAAGAAAATATCAAGTCACTAACTGGCCGTGAAGAAATTCGAAAGCGTTGCGCGCAAAGACTAAAAACCCTGCTCAAACAAGAAACAGGGCAAGAGATTATTCGTGAAGTACTATTTACTAAATACCTTTACCATTAGTTTTTTTAGTTTTAAAAAATTGTGCGGTAAGTGCATAAGCCATGCCACTGAGTAATCCACCTAAATGTGCCCAGTTAGCCATGCCTACAGGCAACATCTCAGCAAAGCCCAAAATAAGCCAAATAAGCATAAAGCCAATAATCGCATTACTTACAAGTGCAGGCTGTTGCAGGTTAAGGGCACTGTATATCCAACTATACCCTAATAAACCATAAACCACGCCACTTAAACCACCAAAGTTAGGGCCTACCATTAGAAACTCAGCCCAATTACTAAACAAAGCGGTTACTAAAAACAAGCCTATTAACGTGCTTTTACCAGCAAGCTTTTCAATACCGTCTCCCAGTGAGATCCACCAGATAATATTAAAAATTAAATGAATCGCACTAAAGTGCACAATAGCAGGCGTCAACCAAGTAAGGGGGTGATTAGGGTTAAATTGTAAAATACCATAAATTGACTCAAAACCACCGAGTAAGAAAGCGATATAAATACCTACACATAATAAAGTGACGGTTTGGTTGAGCCAGCTAAGTGCTTTAAAGCGTTCTTTTAAATTAAGTGACTGCCCTTGGTAACTAAGAGGCGATTGCATGTTACCAACCTGCCACGATGCATCTTGATAACGGGTATGGTTAGGGTTTTCAACAAACTCTTGCCATAAAGGTTTAGCTTGATGAAAGTGCTCGGGGGCAATACAAATAATCACATTTTGGCCATCACTTGAGCGCAATTCGCCGCTAAGCCCTTGGCTTTTTATATAGTCGATAAAACCTTGCGCCGCACGAGGATTATTAATACTGCCAAGCTCTATCATTTTTCAACTAGCTCCGGCAACTGTACTTCCCACTGTGTAAACCCGCCGTCCATACTATATACGTCTTCAAACCCTTGCTCTGATAAGTAGTTAGCAGCACCTTGCGAACTCATACCGTGGTAACAAACAATAATGATTGGCTGATCAAACTCTTTGTTCATCATAAATTCGCCAATGTTAGTATTCGACAAATGCTCAGAGCCAGGAATGTGGCCTGCTTGATATGAATTAGGATCACGAATATCTGCAATCACCACGTCTTCTTTATTAAGTAGCTCTTGAGTTTGGGCGATTGAAATATGTTTAAATGCCATTGCTGCCTCTTAAAATAATACTTTTTAATTGATAAAAAAGGCGGCTATAAGGCCGCCTTTTTCCATAGTAGAAAAGTTAGTCCCAATTAAGGATAACTTTACCTGACTGGCCTGAAATCATCATATCAAAGCCTGCTTGGAAGTCATCTACTGAATACTGATGAGTAATGATTGGGTTTAGGTCTAAGCCTGATTGAATAAGGCTGGCCATCTTATACCAGGTCTCAAACATTTCGCGACCGTAAATACCTTTGATCACTAAGCCTTTAAAAATAACTTGGTTCCAATCAACCGCCATATCTGACGGTGGAATACCGAGCATGGCAATTTTACCACCATGGTTCATGTTATTGAGCATGGCGTTAAATGCCGATGGCACGCCTGACATTTCAAGACCAATATCAAACCCTTCAGTCATACCAAGGTCATTCATTACATCTTCAAGTTTTTCGTTGGCGACATTTACGGCGCGAGTAGCCCCCATTTTACGGGCTAAGTCTAAGCGGTACTCATTCACATCAGTGATAACTACGTGGCGAGCACCTACGTGCTTAGCAACAGCAGCCGCCATGATACCAATTGGACCTGCACCTGTTATAAGTACGTCTTCACCTACTAAATCAAACGACAAGGCAGTATGAACGGCATTACCAAACGGGTCGAAAATAGATGCTAGCTCGTCGCTGATGTTATCTGGAATTTTAAACGCATTGAATGCAGGGATCACTAAGTACTCAGCAAATGAGCCTTCTCTGTTCACACCAACACCCGTTGTGTTACGGCATAAATGTACGCGTCCTGCACGACAGTTACGACAATGACCACAAGTAATATGGCCTTCACCTGAAACACGGTCTCCTACATTGAAGCCGCGAACTTCTTGCCCCATGTCGACTACTTCACCAACATATTCATGACCCACAACCATAGGCGTTGGAATGGTATTTTGTGCCCACTCATCCCACTTATAAATGTGTACGTCGGTACCACAAATAGCCGTTTTACGAATTTTAATTAATAAATCGTTATGGCCTACTTCTGGCTTTGGTGCATCTGTCATCCAAATGCCCGGTTCTGCTTTTAATTTTGATAATGCTTTCATGATCACACACTCAATAAAAACCGCGGACATGCCGCGGTTTAATAATTAATTAGATAACACCCATTTCTTTACCGATGCGGGTAAAGGCTGAAATTGCCGTATCTAGCTGTTCAATGCTGTGTGCAGCTGAGATTTGCGTACGAATACGAGCCTGACCTTTTGGCACAACAGGGAATGAGAAACCCGTTACGTAAATACCTTCAGCAAGGAGTTTGTCAGCCATGGCTGATGCCACCTTTGCGTCCCCTAACATAACAGGAATAATCGCGTGATCTTTACCTGCGCAGGTAAAGCCTACCGCTTCCATTTGCTCACGGAAGTACTTAGCATTTGACCACAACTTAGCACGCAGTTCACTGCCATCGGCTAGCATTTCAAGCACTTTAATTGAGGCTGTTACAATTGATGGCGCAAGCGAGTTTGAGAACAAATAAGGGCGCGAGCGTTGACGTAACCATTCAACAATTTCTTTTTTACCCGAAGTATAACCACCTGATGCACCACCAAGCGCTTTACCTAAAGTACCTGTAATAATATCAACACGATCTAACACGTTGCAGTACTCTGGTGTGCCTTTGCCGTTTTCGCCAACAAAACCCACAGCGTGCGAATCATCAACCATCACTAATGCATCATATTTATCCGCTAAATCACATACAGCTTCTAAATTACAAATAACGCCATCCATTGAGAATACACCATCTGTCGCGATAAGCTTTGTCTTCGCGCCTGCTTCATCAGCTGCGATTAATTGCTTTTCAAGGTCGGCCATATCGTTGTTAGCATAACGGAAACGTTTTGCTTTACATAAACGCACACCATCAATGATAGAGGCATGATTTAAAGAGTCTGAGATGATGGCATCATCTGGGCCTAAAATAGTTTCAAATAAACCAGCATTCGCATCAAAACATGATGAATATAAAATGGTGTCTTCTGTTTCTAAAAACTCACTGATTTTTTGTTCTAGCGTTTTGTGGATATCTTGAGTTCCACAAATAAAACGTACTGACGCAACACCAAAACCATGTTCATCAAGGCCATGTTGTGCGGCTGCAATTAACTCAGGGCTGTTTGCTAAGCCTAAATAATTGTTAGCACAAAAGTTAATAACTTTGTCACCTGAAGCAACTTGAATTTGCGCTTGTTGTTGCGAGGTAATTACTCGCTCACTTTTATACAGACCTTCGGCTTTTACTTCATCAATTTGCTGCTGAAGTTGGCTAAAAAATGCAGATGCTCTCATCTGAAATCTCCAAATAATTGAACGGGTAATCAAGCGTAAATTTAATCGCTGATCACGAATTGTGGCTATTGTAAAAGTTTAGCCAACTAAATGCACTGTTTGTAGTTCATCGCATAAATTGAGACTGACAACTTAAGCTGCCAGTTTATATTTAGCTACAACAGTAATGCAGGTAAATCAGCTAAAGAGTCACTGATATGATCTGCTGCTCCTATAGCGCTGCTATCAAATGCTTGGCCTGATCGTACAAGTACTTTAGTTGTAATATTCGCATTACTTGCGGCTTGCATATCACTAAGTTTATCGCCCACCATAATACTTTGCGTAGCATCAATATGGTGCTCATCAATACCTTGTAGCAACATCCCTGGCGCAGGCTTGCGGCACTGACATTCCTTTAGATATTCTGGAAGTGCTTTTTTTGGATGGTGAGGGCAAAAATAAATCCCACTGACAGTGATATTATGCTCTGCAAATTGCGCTATAACCCAGTTGCTTAGCGCATGAAAATCAGCCTCAGTATAATAACCTCGCCCTATTCCTGATTGATTTGTCACGATGATTAATTTATAGCCTGCATCAACAAACGCCTTACAGGCAGAAAATACACCGTCGATAAATTCAAACTTATCAGGTTCATACACATAACCATGATCAACATTAACAACACCGTCACGGTCTAAAAAAAGCGCTTTATTTAACATTAGTAAACCTTAGCTGCGAGCAGCTGCTCTTTTTTAACGACTAGATCGAACATCAATGTTACGTCTGCAACGGTTATTTGGGCCATTAAATCACTCCCCTTAACCCGTGTTCCCCAAGCCACTTGCTCAGCGGTTTTGCCTGTTTGCTGCAATAAATTTTGGTGATAAACCTCAACCACATAATTTTGGTACAAATACGGCCCCGTTCGTTTTGGATTAGAGTGGGCATACAAACCAATCACAGGCGTACCAACTGTAACCGCCATATGAGCAGGCCCGGTATCAGGCGCTAGCACTAGTGCGGCACGCTTAAGCACGCACAACAATTCTTTAAGTTTTGTTTTTCCAACTAAGTTTAAGATAGGTGCGTTAGCGTAGCTAATAATTTGCTCACTCAGCTCAAATTCAAGCTCTGTTGGCCCCCCAGTGATGACTACTTCAAACCCTTGACTATGTGCATGATCTGCAAGGACTGCATATCGCTCAGGTAACCAATTACGCTCTTTTTTACTCGCCGCTGGCGATATAACAAAAATAGGGCTGGCAAGCCGCTTTGCCTCGAGTAAGTCATCGGCGACAATTTGATCTTGTGCTGTTACTGGCATAGCCCAGCTAGGTTGGTAGTCAGGTACCCCTATTGATTTTGCAAACCCTTTAAATCCTTCGAGCACATGTGCTTGCGGCTCTGCCTTTATACGTTTATTTATAAATAAGCTGTGGAGCTCTTTAGCACGCGCCCAATCAAACCCAACTTTGACCTTTGCAGGAATGCAACGTGCCACAAGGTTTGCACGTAAAGCGACTTGCATATGTAAAAGCACATCAAACTTGCGGCCTTTAAATTGCTGCTTTAACTGCTCAAATGCTTGCTTACCCTGTTTTTTATCGAATACAACAAGCTCTACACCAGGTAAGTCTGCCAATAGCATGGATTCTATTTTACCCATCACCCACGTAATTTTTGCATTAGGATGAGCTTTTTGAATTGCTTGTACCGCAGAAACCGCATGACATACATCACCAATTGCTGAAAGTCGTAAAATACAGATATCTGAATAGTTTGCAGTCTGGCTCACAGGCATTGTTCACTTTATTATTAACTAGAGCTTGATCTTAAATTAACCACTCACTATTGCAAGTACTTATGCTTAGCATTAAAACGCGTTAAGATACCTCATTACCTGTAATAAAGTATCTTAGCCATGTTCAATCAACAAACAATCAATCAACACATTATTTTGAGCAACCCAGCGTACAGCGCTCAAATTAGCTTAAATTGGTTTGATGCTGAATATTGGCAACAACAAGAAAAAATAGTCGGCAGCAAAAAAGGCCGTGCCACTGCGTGGTTCTTTTGTCATAACGAGTTAACTGCCGTGCTCAGGCACTATTGGCGCGGCGGTTTAGTCGGTAAGGTTTTAAGCGATCAATACGTGTACCTTGGCCTTGAAAAGACCCGCGTTTACCAAGAGTTCGCATTGATGATGAAACTTTGTGAGATGGGCCTCAACGTACCAAAGCCCATTACAGCAAAGGTAACTAAACACGGTTTAATATACCGCGGCGATATTATTACTCAAGCAATAGAAGGCGCACAAAGCTTACTTGATGTACTCAAACAACGTGCCTTAACATCTGATGAGTTAACAAAAGTTGGTAACACCATCGCCCAGTTCCATAACTTAGGTGTTTATCATGCTGATTTGAACATTAATAACATATTATTCGACAATACGGGCGCTGTGTATATTATCGATTTCGATAGAGGTGAGATAAAGGCCGTTAAAGGTCAATGGCAAGAGGCGAATATATCGCGCTTACTCCGCTCGTTTGACAAGGAGCGTAATCGTAATCAGGTAATGCATTGGCAACAAAGCGACTGGCAGCAATTAAATACTGCGTACCAGTCATCTCTTAAGCCTAAGATTTAATTTTACTGATCACTTTAGAGGTTGAGCAGCCATCTAAAAATTCCAGCACTTCAACCTTACCGCCATGGCGTAATACGTGTTCAGCACCCGCGATTTGCTCAACAGTATAGTCACCGCCTTTAACTAAAATATCAGGGCTAATTTGCTCGATTAACTTAGCCGGCGTGTCATTTTCGTCAATACTGCCAAACGGAATGACCCAATCAACCGATGCCAATGCGCTCAATACCATTGCACGCTCATCAAGTGGGTTAATAGGCCTTTGTGGGCCTTTCAAACGCGCAATAGATTCGTCATTATTTAGACCAACCACTAAACGATCGCCTCGTGCTTTTGCTTGTGCTAAATAACGTACATGGCCCGCATGTAAAATATCAAAACAGCCATTGGTAAATACAATAGTTTCGCCATTTTGTTTTGCAAATTCTATATGCTGCAATACATCATCAAACGGTGTTTGGTAATGTTCACCATTTTTTTGTAAGTATTGGCCAAGCTTACGACTTAACTCTTCAGGAGAGACTGTTGCGGCGCCGAGCTTACTAACAGCAATACCCGCAGCAAGATTAGCAACTTCTACGGCATCTTTTGGCTGCATACCGGCTCCAAGCATTACCGCAAGCGTTGCGATAACCGTATCGCCCGCGCCAGTTACATCACTGACTTCTAGCTGCTGCGCCGAGTAGTCATATTTCTCATTTGCGCTGATCAATGACATACCTTGCTCTGAACGAGTAAGTAGCATAGCTGCAACACCGGCATCTTTTATTAGTTGGCGCGCGCTGTCGGTTAAGCTTTGCTCAGAATCAGTTTGTCCACCCGCAAGCTTAAACTCGTTTAAATTTGGCGTGATATAATCAGCACCACGATACTGATTTAAATCTGATGATTTAGGGTCAATAAGAACCGTTTTCCCTGCAGCTTTAGCCACTTGAATCATTTTTTGAATTAAACTCAACGAACCTTTATCGTAATCTGAAAACAGTACAAAATCATACTGTTCTAGAACAAGTTCTAAGCGATTTAATAATAATTGGCTGTGCTGCTCGGTAAACTTTTCTTCTAAATCTAATCGAACAACTTGTTGGTGGCGGCTGATAACACGCATTTTAGATATAGTCGGTAAATCACACACACTGACAAGCTGCGAATCTATACGTTCATCATTTAAAATATTTTCAAGGATTTGACCACTTTCATCCTCGCCAATTAAACCAAGCAAACCAACTTTACCATCTAACCGAGCAATATTTTTAGCTACATTAGCCGCACCACCAGCTTTATCTTCAAACTTACTCACCTTAACAATCGGTACTGGTGCTTCTGGCGAAATACGCCCTGAATCACCATGCCAATAGCGGTCCAACATGACATCGCCAACAACCAGTATTTTAGCGTTAGATAAATTTTTAAGCAGCCCTAGCTCCATTACTCTTGCCCCGCAACAACCATATCAATCGCTTCACATAACCAGTGACCGATAAACATATGTGCTTCTTGGATACGTGCTGTTTCATCATCTTTAATAATGATCGGTAGTTTTGCAATGTCTTTGACTTTACCACCATCACGGCCGGTAAAGGCAACTGTATAAGCACCAATTTCATTTGCAGCAGCTAGAGCTAAATTGATATTGGCGCTGGTACCTGATGTTGTTAAGCCAATGACTAAATCTTCAGGCTTACAGAGTGCTTGTACTTGGCGTTCAAACACAGTGTCAAAATGATAGTCGTTGCTGTGGGCTGTTAATATTGAAGTATCCGTGGTTAGGGCGATGGACGCTAACGGCCCGCGCTCTAACTTATAACGTACCACGAATTCAGCTGCTAAGTGCTGCGCATCAGCGGCGCTGCCACCATTACCAAACCAGACTACTTTGCCGCCCGCCTGTAACACACTATGGCACACCTCAAGCAATTGCATTACTTGTGGGTGATACGTTTCCATCGTCTCAAACAAAGTTTGATGACGGGTTAAACTTTCAAGGTAGCTCGCTGCTACTGAGTCAGTGTTAGACATACATATTTCTCTCAAATTTGTTACGGTATATAAATACTAAAGGCCACTTATTACCAGAAAAGTGCAACGGATAACCAAGCATAATCATCACCAAACACATCTTCGCCATACGTCAATGTGGTTTCTATATTATACTCTTGCCATTGTCGATTATTGCTTAGTTGTAGCTCAATCGATTGTTCATAGTCATAGTACAAACCATTAGTGTCAAAAAAACCATCGCTATTATCGACAACCGTTACTTTAGCTTGCCATAAAGAATGTAGGGATTCTGTATAGCTCATTTCTAAGACACTCGCTTTACTTGGATCCCCCTCCCCTCTAGGCTTAGTATCTGAAATAAAATTACCAATTACATATCCGTCTTTAGTATTGCCATAGGTGTATATAGTGTTCAAATACCATAAACTATGTATATTAGAATATTCGTATCTTAGGGATAAACTCTCTGTTAATTTAGGTATAAAAGCACCAAAATTGTAAGCTATATTACCAAACTGATAATTTTTGTGGTTTTTTGTATCCTCCCCGCCATACTCTAAGTAAAGCTCTATAGGCATTCCCCAATAAAAGTTCACGCTTGAAGTAAATGAAGCTAATTGGTCACCCAACTCATTATCTCGCCCACCTTCAACCATAGCTGCATTATCATTACCAGCAGGATCAAAGAACGCTTTAAATACATCTCCAGCGCTTGCTTCGCGAGGGCCGCCACCAAACTGCATCATACGGTTTAAACCAATTTTCCAACCACTTATAGGCTCAATACTAATATGTGTTCCAGCAAGTTTTGGCGTGCCGTCATGCAATTCACCTTGATATAAAATACCTTTTTCCACATGTTCAAGCTCAGAGTAATAAAGCTCGAAATCAAAGTTCCACCAATTATGCGCTGGCGCCACCATACCTAACGAAATTGATGGCGACGTACGAGCATTAGTTGAAATTATTTGTGCTGATTGCTTAAAAGGCGAAAACCAATGTTCTTTATAGCCAATATTTAGCTGCAAGTCGTCACCTGCAAAACTTATAAAACTATTATAGTTGGTAAATTTATTCTGTTGTGCACGGTAATCTGCGCCAACTTGCATCAACATGTAATCGTTCGGTCGCCAAATACCTTCAAAAAAACCTTGCCCCCACTCATCAGAGCTTACTCCACGTTGATTAGCAAGCTTTACTGCTTTATCACCATCCACTGTGAGCTTTACGCCAACGCGGGTGATATTATCAGTGCCTTGATAGGACTTTATTTTAGTACGAATTGCACTAACTAGAGCTGGCTCTGTGGCTTGTAATTTGCTTAGTGCTGCTTCTACCTCACTAAGGCGGTACGGCTTTGCCATAGGCGTGCCCGACGTAAGTGCAAATAAGGTATCAAGTTGGTGATCAAGCTGCGCATCCATGCCAATTGGTAAATAAGCAGTGGGGCTAGCAAGAGCTGGAAACGCACCTGCTAAAAAACTGGCGACTACCGCGGCTTTAATAAATTTGAATTCCATAACATCACACATTTTCTAATAAGTGGCCAAATATTACCAAATTAGGGCAAACTAAACACTCAAAACTCTCTCAAATAACGCTTTTTAACAATTTCATATTTAGCTTCTTAAGTATCCACGTTATTATTA
Source organism: Pseudoalteromonas sp. KS88 (assembly GCF_004766475.1). Classification (NCBI taxonomy): domain Bacteria; kingdom Pseudomonadati; phylum Pseudomonadota; class Gammaproteobacteria; order Alteromonadales; family Pseudoalteromonadaceae; genus Pseudoalteromonas; species Pseudoalteromonas sp. KS88. Next base: position 14,292 of record NZ_PYHV01000031.1, on the reverse strand, counting down.
CCCTTTATTATTTGAGGCTTAAAAATGGCACGCTTTTGTTATTCGCTTATTCTTTATTTATTAAGCCCACTAATTGTTTTTTACCTATATGGAATAAGAGGTAAAAAAAACTCGGCGTATCGTCATCACTTTGCTGAGCGCTTTGGATTTGTAAAAGCTGACGCAATTTCTCCTTTGCTTATTCACTGCGCCTCAGTGGGTGAGGTACTTGCTGCAACACCTCTAATAAAGCAACTACAATTAGCGCACCCTGAGTTAGCAATTATTATCACCTGTAATACCCCTACGGGTCGTGAGCAAATAAAAAACAACTTTAAAGACTCTGTACAGACGCTTTACTTGCCGCTTGACTTGCCATCGGCAACGGCTCGCTTTTTAAAAAATATTCAACCGCAAGCACTGTGCATATTAGAAACTGAACTTTGGCCAAACTTAATGGCACAGTGCCAAAATAAACACATTCCGGTGCTGGTATTAAACGCGCGTTTATCGGCAAAATCACAACAAGGCTATAATAAAATAAAGCCACTAACCCGTGTGATAATGAACTCAATAACACGCCTAGCGAGTCATAATCAACAAGACGCACAACGCTTTATTGAGCTCGGCTTAACACCTGATAAAGTAGCAGTAACTGGCTCAATTAAATTTGATATTCAACCAAACACAACACAACTTGAAAAGGTGTCTGAATTAAAGTCACTTTATAACCAGCAACGCTTTATCTGGGTTGCAGGCTCAACTCACCCGGTTGAGCATGAACTTATTTTACAAGTTCACTCACATTTACTTACGCAATTCCCTGATGCACTACTAGTCATTGCACCACGCCACCCAGAACAGTTTAATAAAGTTGCCGATCTACTCACTAACTCAGCCCTTACATTTAGTCGTAGAAGCGAGAATAATTATGCTAATGAGCAAGTGGTATTAGCGGATACCCTAGGTGAATTACAATGCCTCTATGGCATGGCTAATGTAAGTTATATCGGGGGGAGTTTAATTGAGCGCGGCGGTCACAACCCGCTTGAAGCAGCTGCATTTTCTGTAGGGGTGTTATCCGGCCCGCACACCTATAATTTTAACCATGTGTACCCAGAGCTAGTAACGCTTGGCGGCTGCATACAAGTTAAAACTAGCGACGAGCTTTACAAGCAGCTTTGCTTATATGCAAACCAACCTGAATTAACTGAAGCACTCGGATTACAAGCCAACAAGTGCCTAATAAATAATCAAGGCGCTATTGCAAATACACTCACCATAATTAATCAGTATATTAAATCATGAACAATCAAACCGTCACGTTAGCAGAATTACAAACCCGTCAGTGGGTCTCAAATGTTATCGTCAAATACAACTTCTGCCCGTTCGCTCGTAAAGAAGTCGAGAATAACTGTATTCATTATTATACCAGCCAAAGTGTCAGCATCGATGATGCGGTAATGGAAATGCTTGAACAGTGTAATCAACTTAATTTATTAGCTGAGCGCGAAACAACACTTATCATGTTTGAGCAAGGCTTTATTGATTTTGAGGAGTTTTTAGATTTAGTAGATTTAGCAAATGCTTTACTCGTAGCACAGGGATTTGAAGGGAAGTACCAAATAGCGAACTTTCATCCTGGTTATGTATTCGCTGATAGCGATGAAAACGATGCCGCTAATTATACCAACCGAGCGCCTTTCCCTACTTTGCATTTAATACGTGAAGCAAGCATGAGCGCGGCGTTAGATGAATACAATGAGCCAGAGTCAATCCCTGAGCACAATATTAATTTAGCACGCCGTAAAGGCATCGACTTTTGGCAAGCCTTATTAAAGAACTGTAAAAAACCGAGCAAGTAAGCTCGGTTTTAATGCCTTTAAGTAATGCGCTGAGTTTATTTTTTAACCCACTCACCATTTACTTCAATAAAGTGCCCTGCCCGGGTTTTTTCAATCGTTTTCGCTGCAGCTAATGCTTCTACTTGCGCAAGTGACAAATTGTTCTTTTTCGCAAGTTTTAAATATTGTGCTTTGCGCTTTGCATTAATTTCATCAACAACTGCTTTCGCCTCTGCACTTTGCACTACTAGACCTAAATAACCTGAGCTATCTTCACCAACAAACCCTTGATTTTTAGCATCATCTAACGTGATAGCCCAAGCAGAAAATGACAAGCAAGCGGCACTTAACAGTGTGATCACGTTTAACTTTTTATTTTTTAAAAAACTCATAATTGCTCCTTAGAATAATTCACTGTCATCGCCAAATAGATCATCTAGCTCTTTATCAACTTTCACACGAATTTCATGATCAACCTTCACGTTTAAATTAATAGTGATAGGCTCTTTCGCCGCCACTTCAACACGGTGAGTACATGCACTAAGTAAACCCAGCGCTGTAAATATTACCAGCCATTTAGTCATTTTTAGTTCCTTTTGTTGAATACTCTTGTTCAACTTTTTGAGTAATTTCATCACTTAAGCGCAATGCTCTTAAGAGTGTAAATACATTTTCTTCATGGTTGTAATTAAAGTTAACTTGCTGTGCCTGTTCTTCATTGTACCCTTTTAAGTTTACACCTAAATAGAGCCAACCATCAGGCTTTAATTCGACACTACTGTTTAAACTCTGAATGTCTAGGTTCTCTAACAAACTTAAAATCGGGCTCAACTCTTGTTGCCGGGTTTTAACCGCATCAAAAGCAGCATTATCAGAAATTATTAGCTTACCTGCCCCTTTGTTTGATAACTCACCCGACTTTACTGAAATACCTTGTTGATCAAAGTAAACGGGTAAACGCCCATTCACTTGACCTGTTAATGTAATGCCTGATTTATCATCTAAGGTAATTAATTTACTGGCATCAATACTTTCAAATGTGACTAAGGACTGCTGAGCTTCTTGAGTCACTTTGTAGCTATCTAAGGCGAAGCGGCCACCCAGCACATCACCGGTTAACTGATAAGCGCGTGCAACAGAGTTATCAACACTCAAATTTCCTGCTATGTTATTCACAACAGCACCCGCTCGTAACTCATTTAATTCAAATGTAGTGGGAGCCACATTAAGCTGCCCTGAATCATAACTACCGGTTAGGTGGCTGCTAAAATGCTTGGCTAAATAATCGTTGTATAAGCCGCTTAGCTGGTCTATCTGTAATGTAAAATCAGCCTGCTGTAAATTAACATCTCCGCGTACAACGCCATTAAAGCTACCGTCGGTCAGTGTTGCTAATGGCTCAAACTGCTGTAAAACAGGGTTAAGTTTAGTCACGGCTTGCTCTGCTATTGTTATCTCAAATGGGTGTTCCACAGCAGATATATGGTGATTGGCTACTAATTCAATACCATCAATAAATACATGATGTGATGCTTGCAACGCTCGGCTTTGCAAGCCCTTTGAACTTATACGAATATTACTCAGGTTTAAAAGATCACTGTTAAATTGGGCAAATTTAGTTTCACTGTTTAAATCGACAAACAATTCACCAACAGCCAAACTAGAAGATGCTGATAATTGATTGTTTACCCCAAGCACTTGGTATTCATCATAAGTCACTGAGTCTAATTGGCTATCCAAGCTTGCGTTTATATTTTGTTTATCATCAAGTTCAGTCGTAAACTGTGCCTTGTAGCTCTTTGCGGTTAATTTATCAAAACCAAGCTCAGCAAAAGCAAGCTCACTGGTTATACTCGCATTTTGTAGGTGTTGTAAAACATTCGCTATTTTAAATTGACCTTTGCTTGTTAACTTTTTAGCTGATGCGGGTAAAAAATCAGGCAGTTCATCGACGCTTAATTGGTAATCGCCATTCATAGCCAAGTTATTCAACTTGGCACCTACTTCTAAATACTCAATGTCTTCACTGGTAAACAATAACTTGATATCGCCTTTGCTATATTCTAATGGCTGTTGAGCATTTATTGCTAGGTCGGTCAGGCTCAGCTTCGTTTCACTATTTTGAGCGTTCAATAACATCGCTGGCATAACAAGTTGTTCATTTTCAAACTTCACTGTATCACTCAGCATGATTTGCCACTTTAAAGGCAGCTGCTTGGCTATAAAGTCACGCTGTGGTTGATTATTTATAAGCGCTAAACAGCCACTATCAAACGTTACCCAGCTCGTTAATTGCTGCGCATTTAACGATGCTTTTTTATCGTTAAAATGATAGTGAGTATTCACATCACCTAAAACATCAACCGTCAAAGGGCATTCACTAAACGCTTGAGTAAACTCAGCATCTATATTTGACTTTATATCAACGGATAACCCATCAAAAGTGAACTCATGCTCACTGCTTAACGTCAGCGCGGGTATCGGCTTTATATTTGTTAGTAATTCATCAGCTAGATTAAAACGGCCAGTAACTTTATTATTGTTGACTGTTATCTCGGCAATTACATCATCTGAGATCACAAATGTATTTAGCTTTTCTTCAGCAACGCTAACCGACAGTTCATCATGAAGTTGTGGGTGGCTAATTAGCAGCCTTTTGATCTCAATTTTAGGCCGCTCTTTGGGTAAATTAAGTGCCAGCTTTTTAAACGAGTCATTACTTGACGAGTCACTTTCGTTATTATTTAAGCGAAGATTAGCACGACCAACGGTTATTTTATTTGTATCAGCGACTATGCTACCAAGCTCAATTTGATGACCTTGATAAGTCAGGCACACTCGCGATACGTTTAAGCTAATATTTGCATTTAGTGACCAATCTAAACAATGTAATTCAATACCAGATTGGCTCAAAGAGGGTGCTATAGCCCATTGAGTTATAGGCATACGAAATACGTAGCCAAGTGTTAAAACACTCAGCAATAAAAACACGAGTCCCCATGTGATACGTTTAATCATACTATCCTTAATTTGAACCTTGAACCTTGAACCTTGAACCTTGAACCTTGAACCTTGAACCTTGAACCTTGAACCTTGAACCTTGAACCTTGAACAGTGTAGACAAAAAAGGCTGCACAATGCAGCCTTTTATTTTACAACTAGATTCTGAATCTAGTGTGTATAAATGCAGCTTAACCTACATTTTTACGTGCGTTACGGAACATACGCATCCATGGGCTATCCTCTTTCCACTCATCTGGGTGCCAAGAGTTAGCTACTGCGCGGAATACACGCTCAGGGTGCGGCATCATAACTGTTGCACGACCGTCCGCCGATGTAATACCGGTAATACCTTCAGGCGAACCATTCGGATTATTAGGGTATTGTGTTGTAGGGTTACCGTGGTTATCTACAAACTTAACCGCCACAGTGCCTGACTCAACGGCTGCTTTAACAGCTGCATCATTGGCAAACTCAGCATGACCTTCACCGTGAGAAACTGCGATTGGCATGCGAGAACCTGCCATGCCCTTGAAGAATACAGATGGACTCTCTTGTACTTCTACTAGGCTAAAGCGTGCTTCAAAGCGCTCAGATTTGTTAGTTACAAAACGTGGCCAATGCTCAGTGCCAGGGATCAACTCTTTTAATGTTGATAACATCTGACAACCATTACATACACCTAAACTAAATGAGTCTTGGCGTTCAAAGAAGCTTTGGAATTGGTCACGCGCCATATCATTAAACAAGATTGACTTAGCCCAACCTTCACCCGCGCCTAATACATCACCGTATGAGAAGCCACCACATGCTACTAAGCCTTTAAACTCTTCAAGGCTTAAGCGCCCTTCAAGAATATCGCTCATGTGTACATCAACAGCAGCAAAACCTGCGCGGTTAAACGCCGCAGCCATTTCTAAATGCGAGTTAACACCTTGCTCACGCAAGATAGCCATTTTAGGCTTAGCGCCTGTGGCAATGTAAGGTGCAGCTACATCTTCGTTTAAGTCGAAGTTGAGTTTAACGTTCAGACCTGGATCTTTCGCATCAAACTTTGCATCAAACTCTTGCTTAGCACAATCTGGGTTATCACGACGCGCTTGCATTTGATACGTTGTTTCAGCCCAGATAGTACGAAGTTCAGTACGTGTATTATTCAGTACAGCATTACCTGCACGGTTAAATACCACTGAATCATCGTTATTAAGTGTACCAATTTCATGGCTAATAGCAGCAATACCGTGCTCAGCAAATACCGCATTCACAGCAGCTAAATCGTTATTAGCAACTTGGATAACAGCACCGAGCTCTTCGTTGTAAAGTGCTTCGATGTCTGAACCTGTTAAACCATCAAGATCAACAGTTACACCTGTGTGACCAGCAAATGCCATTTCAGCTACTGTGGTAAATAAGCCACCGTCTGAACGGTCATGATAAGCAAGTAGCTTATTATCAGCGACAAGTGCTTGCATTGCATTGTAGAAGCCTTTTAATAACTCAGGGCTGTCAACATCTGGGGTTATATCACCAAGTTGCTTATAAACTTGCGCTAAGCTTGATGCGCCCATGCGGTTTTTACCCGCACCTAAGTCAACTAAGATTAGTGATGTTTCACCTTTGTCAGTACGTAATTGTGGAGTCACAGTTTTACGTACATCATCAACGCGACCAAACGCAGTGATGATCAAAGATAACGGCGCAGTAACTGATTTCTGTTCGCCATTTTCATCCCACTGAGTTTTCATCGACATTGAGTCTTTACCCACTGGAATAGTTAAGCCTAGTGCTGGGCAAAGCTCTTCGCCTACTGCTTTAACTGCTTCATAAAGGCCCGCATCTTCACCTGGGTGACCTGCTGCAGCCATCCAGTTTGCTGATAACTTAATATTCTCAAGACCACCAATATTAGCACACGCAATGTTGGTTAATGACTCAGCCACAGCTAATCGTGCCGATGCGCCATAGTTTAGAAGCGCTGCTGGTGTACGCTCACCGAGCGACATTGCTTCACCGTGGTAAGTATCGTAAGTTGCAGCTGTAACGGCGCAGTTAGCAACAGGTACTTGCCAAGGGCCAACCATCTGGTCACGCGCAACAAGACCTGTTACCGAGCGGTCACCGATGGTGATTAAGAAGGTTTTTTCTGCAATTGTTGGCAAACGCAATAAACGAGTTGCAGCTTCTGCCACATCAATTTTGCTCGTATCAAGCGCTTCGCTCACTGCCTTTTGCGTATTCGCTTCACGGTGCATTTTAGGCGCTTTACCTAGTAACACATCAAGCGGTAAATCAACTGGATTGTTGTCAAAGTGACTATCAGCAACCGTTAAGTGACGCTCTTCTGTTGCTTCACCGATGACAGCGTACTGCGCACGTTCGCGCTTACAAATTGCTTCAAAACGGTCAAAATCTTCAGTAGCTACAGCAAGTACATAACGTTCTTGTGATTCATTACACCAAATTTCGTGTGGTGCCATGCCTGGCTCATCATTTGGAATATCGCGTAGTTGGAATTTACCACCACGGCCACCATCATTCACAAGCTCAGGGAAAGCATTTGATAAACCGCCAGCACCCACATCGTGGATAAACGCAATTGGGTTAGCGTCACCTAGTTGCCAGCATTTATCGATAACCTCTTGGCAACGACGTTCCATTTCTGGGTTTTCACGTTGTACTGAAGCAAAGTCTAAATCTTCGTTAGATTGGCCAGATGCCATTGATGAAGCAGCGCCGCCACCTAAACCAATGTTCATCGCAGGGCCACCTAAAGCGATTAGCTTAGCACCAACTGGGATATCCCCTTTTTGCACATGGTCAGTACGAATATTACCTAAACCACCGGCAAGCATAATTGGCTTGTGGTAGCCACGTACTTCCAAACCATTATGACTGGTTACTTGCTCTTCATAAGTACGGAAATAACCAACTAAGTTAGGACGACCAAACTCGTTATTAAATGCAGCCCCACCTAGTGGGCCTTCTGTCATAATATCAAGGGCATTAACAATACGAGCAGGCTTACCAAAATCAGTTTCCCAAGGTTGTTCATAACCAGGGATACGTAAGTTAGATACGGTAAAACCAACTAAACCAGCTTTTGGCTTAGAACCACGACCTGTTGCACCTTCATCACGAATTTCACCGCCTGAACCAGTAGCAGCACCAGAGAATGGCGCAATGGCAGTTGGGTGGTTATGGGTTTCAACCTTCATCAATATTTCAATGTTTTCTTGATGATAGCTGTATTCGCCTTCAGCATTCGGGAAGAAGCGGCCTGCTTTTGAGCCGGTCATTACTGCTGCGTTATCTTTATAAGCTGATAACACATTTTCAGGGTTTTTCTCGTAGGTGTTTTTGATCATTTTGAACAATGATTTAGGCTGTTCTACGCCATCAATTGTCCAATCAGCATTAAATATTTTATGACGACAATGCTCTGAGTTTGCTTGTGCAAACATAAATAATTCGATGTCGTTCGGGTTACGCCCTAACTTTTGGAAGTTTTCTACCAAGTAGTCAATTTCGTCATCTGCTAATGCAAAACCTTGCTCAACGTTTGCATTTGCAAGTGCTTCACGACCACCGCCTAAAATGTCAACAGATGACATTTCGCTCGGTGCATCAGTGCGGAATAACTGTTCTGCAGCTTCAAGAGAGCTATGCGTCGCTTCAGTCATACGGTCATGCAGTAGTGCAGCAACCTGACTTACTTGCTCTGTACTTAAGTCACCTTCAACATAATAAGCAATACCACGTTCTACACGGTGAACTTGCGTTAAACCACAGTTGTGCGCAATATCCGTTGCTTTTGAAGCCCATGGCGAGATAGTGCCAGGACGCGGCGTAACTAACACCAAAGTACCTGCTGGTGCATGTTCTGCTATCGTTGGGCCGTAGGTAAGTAACTTCTCAAGCTTAATTTGCTCTTCACTTGAAAGCTCTGCTGTTAGATCTGCAAAGTGAGCATACTCAGCGTAAACATTGGTGACTGGAAGTTGCGCCTGTTGGCAACGGGCTAAAATTTTCTGAACTCTAAAATCGGAAAGTGCTGGTGCACCACGAAGGATCAACATAGGTATTTTCATCCGGGGTTAGGGATTGAACGATATTTTAGGCGCATATTATATACTCAAGTCAGTCGGAAATACAGGATTTGAGAGGAATTAAAAATTGTTTAAAGACAGCAACTAGTTGTATTACCCGCGCAAATAAAACCTTGCCTTAAACCAATCGACAAGTGACGCGATGTTAAAGTTTTGATATAAGTGTTGTAGGGTATCAAAGGGGCACACTATGATTAAACAAAAGTTAATAACAATCATTACGTTAATCATGTTTTTATGTGCCTGTGATATGCAGCAGCAAGAGTCACAGTTAAGCCAAATAAAAACGCAAAACAAAATCCGAGTCGGTACTTTAGCTGGTGCGAGCAATTACTATCAGGCTGTTCAAGGCGAGCAAGGTTTTGAGTACGAATTAGCACAAGAGTTTGCCGAGCACTTGGGTGTTGAACTAAAAATGGTGCCATTTTTTAGCCTAACAGATATGTTTTCCCGATTAGACAGCGGCGATCTAGATATTATTGCGTCTGGTTTAACCTATGACAAAGTGCGCTCTCAAAATTACCGTTTTGGTCCAACGTATCGAACGATTAGCCAAAAGCTAGTATATAAACAAGGCAGAGTTCGTCCTCGCGATTTTGATGATCTAACAGGTAACTTAACTGTGTTAGCTAAAAGCAGCCACTCACTTGCGCTTCAACAAGTTAAACAAACTCACCCAAACTTAAACTGGAGCGAAACCGAGGACCTCGATGAAGAGGAACTATTGCAGGCAGTGATTGATGGTGAAATTGACTATACACTTGCCGACTCACATACTTTATCGCTGTTTCGTCGTTACCATCCAAATTTAAGTATTGGCTTTTCTGTTACTCGCAACGATCCTATAGCTTGGCTAATGCGAAAAGACAATGACGACTCTTTGTATGCGCTGATGGTGCCTTTTTTCGGCGAAGTAAAGCAAAATAACCAACTTTATGTGCTCGAAGAAAAATATTTTGGACATGTTCGTCAATTCAATTATGTAAACACCCTCGCCTATATCGAAGCAATAAAGGAGACCTTACCTAAATACCAACCTTGGTTTGAACAATACGCTGGTAGTTTAGATTGGCGTTTACTTGCAGCTCTAAGTTACCAAGAGTCGATGTGGAACCCTAGAGCAAAATCACCAACCGGTGTGCGTGGAATCATGATGCTTACCCGGGCGACAGCAAAACAAGTTGGCGTAACAAACCGACTAGAACCAGAACAAAATATTAAAGGGGGGGCGGAATACCTAGCTAAATTAGTAAAGCGTATTCCAGAGCGCATTCCCCAACCAGATAGAACGTGGCTTGCATTAGCTTCATATAATATTGGCTGGGGACATGTTAATGACGCGCGTATTATTACCCAACAACAAGGGGCAAGCCCCGACAAATGGGCTGATGTAAAAAAACGTTTGCCGCTGTTAATTAAAAAGCGCTATTACAGAAAAACAAAATATGGCTACTCAAGAGGTGACGTAGCAGTTAAATACGTAGATAACATTCGTCGTTACTATGATGCACTTGTTTGGTTAGATGAAAATAATGCGATGGAAAAAACTGTAGCAAAAAGTGAACCAAACACTCCCTCTAAACCTATAATAGAGAATAGTTCCCAATAAGGTAATAATTTAACAAAGTTTGCGAGCACCTGAGTTTGATTAAAATATATGTTTACTTGTCACTAAATGATCACTAATGTGAGCTAAATTAATTACTTCTCACTCTCACACTTAGGAGAAACCATGCTAAAACGTCGGCGTACGCACGCATTTAAGCGCAACGTTATATTTTCAACAGCTACTCGTCGTAGAATAATGCTGCGCAATTTACACAAAAAAACAATATGGCGTCGCCGCATGTTTGCAATGCAAGTGATGTCTGAATTGAATGATGCATCAGACCCTAAGAGTTAAGATTTAAATTTTTCTTGGCTTGCTTTTCAGCCTTAATTTCTTTTCTACGCCGCTTGAAAAAGTCAGAAATCGTCTGCCCACACTGTTGTGCTAGTATACCTGCAGTGATATCAACTTGGTGGTTCAACCTTGGCTCTTGAAGTAAATTCATTATCGACCCTGCGGATCCCGTTTTTAAGTCAGTCGCTCCAAATACAACACGTTTGATGCGACTGTGTACCAACAAACCTGCACACATAGAGCAAGGTTCTAGCGTTACATAAAGGGTGCAATCAATTAAGCGGTAATTCTGAAGCTTTTGACCTGCTTCGCGAATCGCAATCATCTCTGCGTGAGCCGATGGATCATTGTCAGTTATCGAACGATTATAACCTGCCGCAACTAGCTGATTATCTTTTACAATAATGGCTCCAACAGGGATTTCGTTCAACTTTTCAGCCTCTTTTGCGTATTCTAACGCAGCTTCCATCCAATATTGGTCACTGTGCAAGGTACTCATCTTTCTCAACCTTTCTTTAATTATTGTTTTATTATACCTACTTAGAGCAAAAAAGTGCTAAACATGTGGATTAGTGACAAAAATAAAACAAATTAAAGGTGCTTTGCCATGGCTCAGTGACTGCGATTTGCGCTATAATCTCCCGCTTTTTTTATTTAGCTCACAACACACGGGTAGCAAATGAAATTTCCTGGACGCCGCAGGCATAAACATTATTTTCCGGTGGAAGCCAAAGATCCACTAACGAATCAACTAAATGCTAGTGATAGACTGCAGCGCAGCTATATTACTGGAATAGATCAAATTGTCGTTGATATCGAAGCAAAAGTTGATCAAGCTTTCCTTGACGAATTCCACCTGCGCCGAGGAATGTCGCAAGTTATTGATAGTGATATTACCAACGCTCTATACGATCGTCTTAAATTAAACGACATGGTCGATTATGAATTTGCCGGTGGCACAATAGGTAACACCATGCACAATTACTCAGTGCTAGCGGACGACCGCTCAGTACTATTAGGTGTCATGAGTGAAAACATAAAAATAGGTAGCTACGCCTATCGCTTTTTATGTAACACCTCAAGCCGTGTTGATCTTGATTACTTGCAACCAGTTGATGGCCCAATTGGGCGCTGTTTCACCTTAATTGATGATAGCGGCGAGCGCACATTTGCAATCAGTGCAGGCTTAATGAATCACTTACGCCCGGAGTCAATCGATAAAGAACTTATCGAAAACTCATCTGCTCTCGTTATCAGTGCATATTTAATGCGTACTCAAGGTAGTGAAACTATGACTGAAGCGACTATGCAAGCAGTTAAATATGCTAATGAGGCCAATGTACCAGTTGTGTTAACACTCGGAACCAAGTTTTTAATCGAACAAGACCCAACCTGGTGGGCTAACTTTGTAAAAGAACACGTTGATATTTTAGCAATGAACGAAGAGGAAGGCTTGGCAATCACAGGCTTTGAAGATCCACTGCTAGCAGCTGATAAAGCCCTAGACTGGGTCGATTTGGTTATTTGCACAGCGGGCGAAAAAGGCCTATTTATGGCAGGCCACGTTGATGAAAAATTCAAACGAGAAACAGAATACCCACTTTTGCCTGGTGCAATAGCTGACTTTAATCGTTTTGAGTTTTCACGTGCAATGCGTAAAGTCGATTGTGAAAGTCCTATTAAAGCTTATAGTCATACAGCGCCATTTATGGGTGGTCCAGACAGTATTAAGAACACCAATGGTGCAGGCGACTGCGCATTAGCTGCTGTATTACATGACTTATCAGCAAACGTGTATCATAAGCTCAATGTCGGTAACTCAGCTAAACACCAGCAACCGGCAATGACCTATTCATCACTGGCGCAAATTAGCAAGTATGCTAACCGCGCAAGTTATGAAGTATTGGTGCAGCACTCACCGCGTTTATCACGTGGATTGCCTGAGCGAGAAGACTGCCTAGAACAAGTTTACTGGGAACAGTAAACTCCTTAGGCAAGTTTTAAAAAATAGATATATCTAGCTTTTCAGATAGCAGCTCCAAAGCTGCTATCCCTGCTACTGAGTTACCGAACGAATTTAAGCCCGGTGACCAAACAGCCACAGTAAACTTATTAGGCAAAACAGCCAGTATAGTTCCTGACACTCCCGACTTACCAGGCATACCAACGCGATAACCAAAATCACCTGCGGCGTCATATAAACCACTCGTAAATAATAATGAATTTAACTGTTTGCTTTGACGATTAGAAAGAACCACTTTACCTGTTGTATTATCAATCCCTTTATTAGCCAAGAAGTTATAAGCCTTTGCAAGTTCGACACAATTAAGCTCGATTGCGCAGAAGTTAAAATAAGCCCACAGAACATCATCCACCTCGTTGTCAAAATTATCAAAAGATTTCATCAGATGCGCCATAGCAGCATTACGGTGTCGGAACTCGTATTCTGAGTTTGCTACTTTTTTATCAATCACTATCGCTGGATTACCAGATAATAAACGAAATGTTTCAAGCATAGAATGCATAGGAGCTGAAAGACGACTATAAAGTGCATCGCATGTAACAATAGCGCCCGCATTTATGAATGGGTTTCGAGGAAGGCCTTTTTCGAATTCAAGCTGCGTTAAAGAATTAAATGCTGTGCCCGAAGGTTCTTTACCAACTCTTTGCCACAGTTCATCACCATAACGCTGTAAAGCAAGTGTAAGGGTCATTACCTTTGATACCGACTGTATCGTAAAGCGCTCCGAACAATCACCAGCACAGAAGGTTTCACCATCTGTCGTGTGAATAGCCATAGAGAACTTATTGGCTTCAACTTCAGCTAAAGCAGGAATATAATCAGCGACCTTTCCTTGAGAAAGTAACGGCTGTACCTCAGCTGTAATTTCATTTAACACTTGTTGGTAATCAGAATAAACCAATATTGCTCTCACTCTCTGTCGGTGTTACTAAAATAAAATTCTAACATGATAGTTGATAACAGTTGAGGGCAATTTATGTGTTTATATTTATTGATAGTATTTGTAGATTTATCAAGATTAGAATCAGCCATTTTTTAAAGCAATATACTAAACTCTAAGGTGATCGTGGTGTTCTTTAATCCTGGGTTTCGTGATGCTCAAACCACACTACGGTGTAGTGGTTGACGCTGTGCAGCTGATAGCTGACGGCTTAAAGCTGAGAGCTCTAATTTTATTTCAAACAACAAAAAACCCGTCACATTGCTGTAACGGGTTTCTCTTATTTGGAGCCTGGCAATGACCTACTTTCACATAACAAATGCTACACTATCATCGGCGCTGTTTCGTTTCACTACTGAGTTCGGCATGGGGTCAGGTGGGTCCAAAACGCTATTGTCACCAAGCAAATTAGGTGCAAAGGAATAATGACAAAGCACGTAGTGCTACCATTTCCTTTGCGCAAGGTGCCTCAATGCTAACGCTACGCGCTAAGAGTC